>JBFJVP010000314.1:0-3970 GCA_041624075.1 Thermoplasmatota archaeon
CAGATCGTCCTCAGCCGACGCTACAGGGCCCGCTTTGGCGGCGACCTGGGCCGCTGCTACGATTGGCTGCGCGACAACGCCGCCGTCCCGTACCTGTACCACCTCCGCTTCGCGCCAGCCGCTGGCTCCCCCGACCTGACCCTCCTGGGGGCAAGCCCAGAAACCCTCGTTCGCGTGCGCGCCGGCGTTGCAGAGACCTTCCCTATCGCAGGCACAAGGCCCGTGACGGGGGACGACGCCACCGACGATGCCAGCGCCCAGGACCTCCTACAGGACCGCAAGGAAACCGCCGAGCATGCCATGCTGGTGGACCTGGCTCGTAACGACCTCGGCCGCGTCTGCGCTCCTGGCACCGTGCGCGTTGAGAGCCTGATGGAGATCCAGCGGTTTCGTCACGTGCAGCACATCGTCAGCCACGTCACGGGAGACCTCGCCGACGGCAGCGATGCCCTTGACGCCCTGGCCGCCGTGTTCCCCGCAGGCACCGTCAGTGGCGCACCCAAGATCCGGGCCATGGAGCACATCGCACGCATCGAGAACCACGGCGCCCACCCTCGCGGACCCTACGCGGGCGCCGTCGCCTACGCCAGCTTCAACGGCGACTTCGACTCAGCCATCTCCATTCGAAGCCTCAGCGCCACCGGCTCCGAGCTGACGGTCCAAGCCGGCGCCGGCATCGTGCACCGCAGCGACCCCGCCTCGGAATTCCATGAAACTCGCCACAAGGCCGCCACCCTCTTGGAAGCAGTGCGCCAATTCGGTGCAACCGTGCCCGACGAGGTGCCCCTTGAGGTGGAAACGTGAGTTCCAGCCGACCCAAGATCCTGGTGATCGACAACTACGACTCGTTCACGTACAACCTCGTGCACGCCTTGGCTGAGCAAGGCGCCGACGTCGATGTGGTGCGAAACGACGCAGTCGACCGCGCGGGCATCGCGGCCATGGCCCCGGACGGCATCGTGCTGTCCCCCGGACCCGGACACCCCGGCGTGGAGCGGGATTTCGGCGTGTGCGCCGAGCTTCTTCGAAACCCCCTGGACGTTCCCATGATGGGCGTCTGCCTGGGCATGCAGGGCATGGCGCTCCACACCGGCGGCCAAGTGGTCCGCGCGCCCGAGCTGGTGCACGGCGAGGCCAGCCCCACGGACCTGTCCAGTCACGGCCTCTTTGAGGGATTGCCTGACACCGTCGCGGTGGGCCGCTACCACAGCCTCGCCGTCGACCCGTCGACCCTGCCCCCGGAGTGGCAGGTCATCGCTCGCACCCAAGAGCTGGTGATGGGCATCGCCCACGCCACGCGGCCCTGGGTGGGCGTCCAACTCCACCCGGAATCCATTCTCACTCCTGACGGCCCGCGCATGGTGCGCAACTTCGTGGAGATGTGCCAATGACCGATGACTTTCCCGCCCTGCTCGACCAACTCCTCGACCGCCAGGACCTCAGCCAGGACGCCGCCCAAGACCTCATGGGCCGCGCGCTTACCGGCAACCTGGGCCCCGAGCGCCTCGCCGCCGTCATCACCGCCATGCGGGCCAAAAGCCCCACCGGCGCAGAGCTGGCCGGCTTCGCCCAGGCCATGCGCAGCCTAAGCAACCGCATCCAAGCGCCGGCAGGCTCAGGCATCATCATGGACAACTGCGGCACCGGCGGGGCACCCATCAAGACCGTCAACATCAGCACCACCGCCGCCTTCGTCATGGCCGCCGATGGACTCACCGTGGCCAAGCACGGCAACCGCAGCGTCACCCGCCCCAGTGGCTCCGCCGACGCCCTGGAAGCCGCCGGCGCGAGGCTGGATCTAAGCCCCGGTCAAGTACAACGGGTACTCGCCGACGTTGGCATCGCGTTCCTGTTTGCACCCGCCTTCCACCCGGCCATGAAACACGCCGGCCCCGTGCGCCAGGCGCTCGGCATCAAGACCATCTTCAACCTCCTGGGCCCACTCACCAATCCCGCCGGCGCCACCCACCAGGTACTCGGCGTATACCACCCCGATCTGCTGGAACCCATGGCCGACGCCCTCGCCCGCCTCGGGTGTACGGCCGGCTACGTGGTACACACCACCCGCAACGGCGCGCCCGGCTTCGACGAGGCAACACCCTGCGGCACCATCCAACTCGCCCCCGTACGCGGCGGCGAAGCACAGCCCACCATGAGCCTCGAGCCGGAAAGCCTGGGCCTTGCCGCCGTCGAGCCAGCGGTGCTCGCGCCTGTGGCGGCAGCCGAGGTACCGGAACTGATGAAGTCGGTCCTTGGCGGCACGGCCGCCAGCGCGATCACTGACACGGTCGCCCTCAACGCCGCCCTGGGAATCCACGCAGCCGGCCACGCGGCCGACCTGCCCGCAGCACTCGAACGCGCGCGCCAACTCATCGCCGACGGCAAACCCCTGGAACGACTCGATGCCTATGTGGCTGCAACACAGGCCGTGTAGCTGCACTTGCCGGCTTGAGGCAAAAGACTGCACCCGGGTCTCTTTATGTACGTGGAGCTACCCATCCTGGTCGTTCTCGCACTCCTCTTCCAGGCCTGCGCCCGGGGCAGGTCTCGGCGGAGGGCCTCTCGCTAAGGCCCGCGTCTGCCCCGGCCAGCCACCTCCGGTAGCCTAGACAACGCCCTTATGGAAGCCCTTGCTGGGCGGCCGCAGGCCATGACTGATTCAGGCGACAAGCCCGCCATCTTGAAGGAGAGCCAGTTCACCGTAACGGAGGGCATCGTGTACCGCGTGATGCGCACGGGGTCCATTTGGATGAACAAGTTGTTCTTCAGCAGCCTGTTTCTGCTCGTGGTCTGGGTCATCTGGGCTGCGGCCCAGGGTGACACCGCTTGCGCCGGAGGGCTGGGGGCGGGCAACCAGACGGACGTTGAAGCAGTCGAGGAAGGCGTGTGCAGTCCGATTCTCACCCCGACGGCGAAATTCCTGGGCGCCATGAGTCTCTTTAGCTTCATCCTGTCCATCGCCCTTGGTGCACTGGGCTTGGTGGTCGGCAAGCAGATCATTGAGTCGACACCAGCGGATCAGGAGCCCGGCGCGCCACCGGCGCGGGAAGACGAGGATCAGTCCTGATGGGGCATCTGGCGCGCTTCGTTGACGACGCCCGTGCGCGGGTGCGCCGTGGCTGCTACGCGCCACTCAGTCCGGTGTCGCCCAACGGATCGTTGCTGGCGGCCGTGACCGAAGGATCCGGGATCGTGGCGGAATTGAAGCCTCGCAGCCCGACGCGGGGCCGCTTGCTTCATGAGGACCCGCTGGAGGTACTCCAAGAGTACAAGGACGGCGGGGCGTGCGCCTTCAGCGTACTGGCGGATGCGGATCACTTCGATGGAAGTCCTGAGCTGGTGCGCCAGGCCAATGCGTTGGGGCTGCCTGTTTTGTTCAAGGATTTCGTGGTGACGGGCGAGCAGGTGGCTTGTGCAGCAGCGTGCGGCGCCAGTGCCGTGCTCGTCATTGAGCGCTGTTTTGCCTCTGCCGCCGAGCGCGAGGCGCTCGTGGATGCGGCTCATGGCGCTGGTTTGGAGGTCTTGCTCGAGGTTCATGGGGTGCAGGAGTGGGAGCGGGCTCTCCATTCGAACGCGGACTTGTTTGGCGTCAATGCGCGCAACCTGGACACCCTGGAACTGGATGTGCCTGATTCGTTGGAGGTGGTGCAGGCGATCGCCGCAGCTGGTCGCCCCGTGATGGCTCTGAGCGGCGTGCGTCGGCGTGCTGACGTGTTGCGGGCCCGCGCTGCCGGGGCCGCTGGCGTCTTGGTGGGAACCAGTCTCTTGCAGGCTCCCAGTCGCGCGTTGGCGGTTCGTGGCCTTTGGCGGCCGTTGGCCAAGGTGTGCGGTTTGACCACGCTTGACGGCGTTGGTGCCGCAGCGGCGGCTGGCGCGGATCTGGCGGGCTTCGTTGTGGGCGCGCCCCGGTCGCCGCGGGCCATTTCGGCGCCGGCAGCAGCCCCACTGGCGCGGGAGGCGCGGCGGTTGG
>JBFJVP010000315.1:0-3960 GCA_041624075.1 Thermoplasmatota archaeon
CCCAAGCGGCTGCAAGCAGCCACTCGGGGTCCGGCACACTGCGCGTGCCTCGCTTTGATCGGCGCAAGCGCCGCTCAAAGCGGACGCAAGGGGATTCGAACCCCTGACTTCCGGCTTAGAAGGCCGGCGCCGTATCCAGGCTGGGCCATGCGTCCAGCCGCCGCACAGTGGCTCCCGTGAAAGGTTTCGCCTACCAGCGCTGGTTCTGGTCGAAGCGGGGAACGTCGTTACCCTGTACCACAACGACCTGCTGCTGTTGCTGAGCTTCGCCCCTTCCACCAGCAGCGCCAGCGATCGCCGCAACGATGCCCACCACGATCAACACCAAGAGCAGGAAGCCAAGCAGGGACCCGAAGAAGGCGGCCGCCGCCCAGTCATCATCGTCGTAGCAGTCGTGGCACGAGTTGTCGGAGCCGCCGAAG
This sequence comes from Thermoplasmatota archaeon, assembly GCA_041624075.1. Taxonomy (GTDB): domain Archaea; phylum Thermoplasmatota; class E2; order JACPAO01; family JAHFTW01; genus JBFJVP01. Next base: position 423 of record JBFJVP010000315.1, read on the forward strand.
TTCACGTCCACGAGCCCGCCGTCGGACGAGCCGGAATCGGCACAACCGGCCAAAGCGAGCGTCAGGCCAAACATCAGGGCCAACAGGCCGCGCGTGGGCGCCATGATGAACGAGCGGGCCAGCGGGCAGTTAAGCATGACCCAATCGTTAACGGCACGCGCCGAAACCCAGCGGCCCCTGGGCTCGGCGCAAGCCCCCGGCTCGCCGTGAAGTGCGCGCCGGAGGGCAAAAAGGAGTGGGCCCCAAGAGATTCGAACTCTCGACCTTCCGGTTATCAGCCGGATGCTCCACCAGACTAAGCTAGGGGCCCGCGTGGGTCCCTCCTGGCGCAGGGCCGCCGAATCTGGGGGGGTAGATAAGCGGTTCGGGCCGTCGACGTGGCTCGGGGCACCTGCTCTTTTTTCTTGCACCCCGGCCTTGGCGGCCTAATGGCTCAAGACAAGCCCTCTGCAGAAGGTCCCGTCGAACTCCACTCGCGGGACGTTGCCCGACTCGTTGTCGTACTGCTCGGAGTTGCCCTGGTGATCGCCGCGTTTTCCAGTCCCTGGTGGACGCGGGGCCTAACGCTGGACAAGGAGGGCCTGGAAGATTCCGAGTGGTTCTTCCCGCCCGGCAGCGAAGGCAACTACTACGACTACGGTCCTTTCCAGATCCCCGCCTCCGCCGCAGGATCCTCCGACAGCGGCCGGGCCGCCGCCGTGGCCATCTTGGGTGTCGCGGCCGTGGTCGCGACGCTATTCATCGCCGCGCACCTAGTGCTCAGGTACCTCAGTTTCCGGGACAAGGTCGCAGTGGATTCTTCGGTTCCAGTCCGGTTGGCCATCGCCGCCGTGCTGGTCGGTGCTTTCACCATCCTGTGGGCCGGCCTGTTTCTGCCCCTTGCCGGGCCCAACGCCGGCTTCCTGTACGGCGATGAGCCTGCGCCATCAGGTAGCTTCTTCAACAATGACGAAGCACCGTTCCAGGTGACTCGCTACGCCAACGCTGGCTTCTTCTTCGGCATCGTTGCCTTCGTGGCCTTCCCGGCGTACTTGTGGGTTGACGCCTCGGCGTCGCGCATGCGGCTGGAGCAGCCCCTGGACACGGGCAAAACTGCGCGTGACGCGGTGTCGTTCTAGCAAGGGCGCAGCCGACGACAATTGCCAATAAATCTCCACCTTCTCCCCGATGCGTTTTTACGAACCTGGCATCATCGCACGCCATGGCAGAAGAATCTGGCCTACGCCTAGACGGCGCCGACGTACGACACCTGATCATCGCCGCCGTCGCCACCATCATCATTGCAACCAGCATGTTCACGCCGTGGTGGACTCGTGGCTACACCGTCGAATACGAAGACGGAGCCACGCCGGGCGACGAGTTCCCTGTTTTCGTCGACACGTTGACGGTCAGCTACTACCCGTTCTCGACGCCCAACTACGGCCCATTCCAGTTTGACTCGGTACGCGAAGCCGCCGTCACCATCACCGGCATCGCCGTCGCCGTGGCCGGAGCCCTGATCGTGGCGCACAACCTAGTACGTGCCGGCGTTCGCACGGGGCGCGTCGCCGTGGACCCCGGTGTTCCCGTGAAGCTGGCCATCGCTGCATTCCTCATCGGTGCTTTCGGCGTGCTTTTCGCCCTGCTGTGGCCCTTCATGGGCGTCAACGGCGATGGCATCTTCTCGGCGGACACCGTCGATGGAGGCGGCGATGACGTGTGGCTCGTCGAGGACCGGTCGTTCCTGAACGCCGGGTTCTTCCTGGGCGTTGTGGGCTTCATGCTCTACCCCGCCTACCTCTGGGTCGATGCCCACCTGAACCGCGCGGCTCGCCAAGAGAAGTCGGCCGCCGCCCCGGACGGTCAGCCGGCCTTCTAAGCGCCGACCACCCTCTGCCTTCTCCTCGCAATCCTTTTGATGGGGGGCTGTCTCGCGGCGCCCCGGCCCATCTTCGCGGTGGGCTTGCGCGCAATCGAATGCGCGCGGGCGAGTAGATCAGTTGGCGGATCGCTGCCGACCTGCAAACAGGTCGATCATTTGGGCGACCCCGGCCTTTGGCCGAGGTCCCCCGCAGGATCGTCGTTCTGGCTCACGTCCATTGGCATTTGCAAAACCCATCCCATCTGGGCGAGTAGATCAGTTGGAAGATCGCTGCCTTCGCAAGGCAGAGGCCGGGGGTTCAAATCCCCCCTCGTCCACTTAAGCGTCAAGCGGCGCGCAGCTGCCGGCCGGGCCCGCATCCGTGGTCGGCAGGGCCTGTTTCCATGTGAAGCCACTTTGGCGTAGAATCCCCCGAAACGGGCGTCGCCAAGTAGCCGTCTGGCGCCCGGGGGACTGCCTGGCGTGCCAAATGCTCATGCAATCACCGAAATCGCGGCTAGAATCCGCCATTCTTGAGGACGATTTCTTGGACGGAGATCCCTGTTGTATTCTCATGGCCCCCTAATTTCCAGTGAAGCATAACTACCCCTGGTGGTTCGGCCGCCTGCCATGGAGGACAACGAACACGTTGACGATCCCCTGATGGCTCGGCTGCTGGAGTACGCGAGGGTGAATGATGGCGTACGAAAACGGGGGCTGGTTTTGGGGGAAGCAGAAATACGAATGGCGATGGCGGGGTTGGCTGGCTAAGTCTGGCCTTGCCAACGGGCCTCTTGGGGCCGGGCCCCAAGGGGTCCTGTGTGCGTGGAGCCAGACCACTTAAGCAGCGAGCATCCAGCTTGGCGCATGGCCAGTCCAGTCAAGCGCGAGGATTTGCCCCAAAGGGGCGGCCCCCTGGAAGTGGGGCCTGCACTACGGGTTTTGCAGGCGGCGGTGGACACGCTGCTAGATGGCGCGCCGCCTGAGCTGGCAGTGGAGTTGAGGGAGGAGTTGCCAGATCCCTTGCGGGGAGCGACGAGGCCTTACAACGCGGAAGCTCCAGTGAGCGTCAAGGAGTTCCTGGAGCGGTTTGGTCGTCGATCGGGCCTGCCAACGGACGATATTCTGCACGAGGCGCAGATTGCCATTCGCCTGGTTGGTCAAATGCTGTCCGACGAGGCGTTAGCGGATCTGCGAGCCTCGCTGCCTGGCGAGTTTGGCGTCTTGTTTGCGCCAGGCCGGGTCCCTGCGCGGTAGCGGCGCGCTGAGGTGTACAGGGGGCCGGGGCGCGCTTCGGTGCCCCCGCCGGTGCTTGGGGCGCTTGTTATCGCCAACGTTCGCGTGGTGGACTTGGTGGCCGCGAGCGGCGAACGTGGGGCGCGTGGTCGGCCTGAAATCGTAGTGGGCGTTTCTTGGCGTGGTGCTTGGGTCCCCGTTTCCATAGGGTTGGGGGCATGGGGTGTGGGTGGTCTGGCGGGCTATTTGCGCTTGGCGGCCAGGGTTGGATGGCGCCATGGCCCACTGGCGGACGTGGGGTTGGGCGTTGTGCCTGTGAGGACCTTTCGGCAGGTTCATTGTCGCCGGCAGGGGCATGACGTGTTCGTCATGGTTGTAACCGGTGCATCTCGCAGCAATGGTGCCGATGAATGGAGGGCATTCCCGGCGCCTTCAGGTGACCCCTGCGATTGCTGCGAGGCG
>JBFJVP010000316.1:0-3957 GCA_041624075.1 Thermoplasmatota archaeon
GCTGCGGCGAAACCAGGTGGTTGTTTGTCAATGCAGAAAAATCGCCATGAAACGCCATCGAGGCCACGCCGGCAACTCGAAGGCCGGCATCTTCCTCCGCTCTGCCATGACTTCTGTTCTCGGGTCTGCCGGCCCCATCCCTATTCTCTCGGTCACCGACTTCGAGCGCGCAGGGGCGTTCTACTCGTCCATCGGAGCCAGCTTGAAGGCCGACATGGGCATGGTGCAGATGTGGACGGACGGCCACGGCGACTTCCTTCTCAGCAAAGCCGATGCCCCGTCCGGAGCCCAACACACCGTCATGGGCTGGTTCGTGCCCGACATCGACGCCGCCGTTGCCCGGCTGCGCGCCGCCGGGGTCACCTTCGATACGTACGGTTTCCCCGCCGACGGCGACGTGGTCCAATTGGGCCCCGCCCAGCTCGCCTGGTTCAGCGATCCTGACGGAAACATCCTGTCCCTCACCCAGGCCTAGTCCAGCCAGGACCCGCCGAAGCCATCATATCCAATGCCGCCTCGCCGGAGGCCATGACAACCTGGCGTGTCACCGTCAAGGGCGAAGCGGACGCCGTTGATGCGTTCAAGAATGACCGTGAGAACTACAAGTCGAAGATCTCGGAGGCTGGCGGATCGGCCACCTTTGAGTTCCCTGAGTCGCTGGAGAGCGACGCCGACGCGCTGATCGAGCGCGCCAAGGCGGCAGGCTTGGAGGCTTCCAAGGAAACCTACACCGACCCCTTGGACGCTGCCGGCGACGTCGCCTTCGAGTGGTAGGCGTCTACTTTCCTTTGCCTTCAACCCTTTGACCGGGCGGGCGCTGGCCCCATCGACCCTCCTCGTTGCCGCAGCCCCGCGCCGACAAACGTTAAACCCGGCCCCCAGGGTCGAGCGCGCATGCTGAGACTCACTGCCGCACGCAGGAACGCACTTCTCTTTGCAAGCTTGTTCCTTCTTGCGGTCTTGCCCACTCCTGCCGGGGCCAATCCCGCCGTTCCCGCTTGCCTCGGGAGCGCCCCTGTCACCCATGCCCAATCGGTACCCAATCCGGCTCTGTGTGAACAGATTCATGGCCGTGTTTTTCCCGAAGCAAGCTCCCATTCGACGCCTGCGGGTCAGCTGCCCGCCACGGACTTCATCAGTTTCTCGGAGTTTGAGGCCGGCGTTGCCTACTTGGCCGAGCAGTACCCTGATTACGTGACCGTTCACACGGTTGGCGAATCGGCTGGCATGCGCGATCTGGCTGGCAACCACGTCACCCTGCCCATCTACATGCTGGAGATCACCAATGCGAAGAGCCCCATGCCGCTCGATGATCGGCAGAGTTTGCTGTTCATGCTCTCCATTCACGGCAATGAAAAGGGTGGCCGCGAAGGCGGCTTCCGGGTCTTCGAGGACCTGGTCAAGGGAATCGGCATGGCCGCCGAGCCGGTGCAGGATGGCGCCGGGTTGCCGGAGCCCATCGCCAAGCCGACGGGCGGCAACGTCGAGACCTACATGGACTACTTGGACTTCATGCGCGTGTTCCTCTTGTTCCCCAACCCGGACGGCTGGGCCCACGATGAGACTGAATTCGTGGCCCAAACCCCAAGCAACGTGGATGGAATCGAGAACCCGGCGGGTGGCCACTTCTGTGGAACGTTCTTCTGCCGCACCAACGGCAACGGCGTCGACCTGAACCGCCAGGGGCCCACCATGGGCTGGCAGAACCCCGACCGCGACGTGGTCGGGCAGCCTGAAGCCATCGGGTACTACAACTGGATGCTGGAGCAGGGAATCGACTGGGCGTACGCCATCGACATCCACGGCATGCTGATGCATCAGAACTTCGTCGCGATCATGCTGCCCGCAGCCTCCATGACGCCCCAGGAGATGCAGCGCAGCCTGCGCCTGGCGGAGACCCTTAAGGAGCGCCTGAACGGCAACGACCACTTCGCGGCCTGGGAGGGCTTGCTTGGACCTGCTGAGCAGGTGGGCAACCAGTTGGCGGACTTCGCCCAAGGCACCCCGGCATGCACAGAGGTATTCCCTGCTGTGCGCGACGCCGTTCGGCAGGCGCCTGACCCGGCAGGGCAGGGGCTGGCGTCGTTGGCCGAGTGCATGGACGAGTCCCCCTCGACGACCCTGGGCAGCAGCGTGTTCGCCGAGTACTACACCGTCATCGACGCCATTGGCTACACCGACTCCGGTTTCAACGGCGACTACTTCGCCCAGGACACGGGCCTCAACGCGCCCGGATACGACATCGAGTTGGCGTACAACCACATCACCGTGGACAGCCAGTACGAGGCGGGTGCCCTGTTCAACGACTACCATGTGAAGTCGGTGCGCGAGATCGTCAAATCCTTCATGGACGCCGCCGCCCTCGACGTGCAGATCAGTTTCGAAACCGGAGGCAAGCGCACCCTCTACCTGGAGCCCGCCTTCGTGGCCACCAACATCGATGACCCGCAGCAGACCCCGGGGGGTTGGGCTGACGAGAATCCCGGAGACGACTTGTGGGACTACGGGCCGGACCAGCCGTTCTTTGCCCGCCCCGCCAAGTACTGGGAGGACCTCAAGCCGTTCACCCGCGATGGCGACGCGCCTGGCGTGCTGGTCAAGACCAGTGGCGAGCGCGTGACGGCCAAGTTGCTCTCCGGTTACGACACGTTCGTGATCCCCGGCAGCGCCATCGAGCAGATCGCCGACGAACCGGCCACTATCGAGGTCATCCGGGCCTGGGTTGAGGGCGGTGGCAACCTGGTGCTGACCGACAGCGCCCTGCAGTTCTTCGACCTGAGCGGACTGACGGCCGACGCCGTCGACAGCATCAACCGCTACATGGGCGGCATCAAGATGGATCTGAACCATCCGCTTCTGGCCAAGGTGCGTGGCGGCGTCAAGCAAACCTACGAGCCGACGCCCCTGGGCTTCGCGGTGGGTGCCAACGCCGCGCCCAACTGGTTCCTGGACCCCGAGGCTTACAAGGGACTGGGCGGAGAGATCGCGGGATTGGAGTGCGGTACACCCCAGCTCGAAGACCCGTGCCGCGAAAACGGCGTGGCCCTGGGCCGTGTGGCCGTTGGTTCCGGGCAGATCCAATTCATTGGTGCCCTGTTGCCCGACCCGACTGAGGAGTTCTACCACCCCTATGGCCTGGATCACTATGCGACAACCTACTCGGGCAACCAGATTCTGCGCAACATGCTGGCGTGGGATGAGGTGTTCGAAGCGCCCCCCGTGGTGATCAAGGATGGTGGCCAGATCCTTCAGACGCCCAACGAGCGCCCTGTAGAAGTCCAGGAGGCCACCGATGACGAATCCATTCCGGCAGCGGGGCTGGTGCTTCTGGTGTTGAGCCTACTGGGTGTGGTGGCTGCTCGCCGCAGGTGAACCCATGCGGGTCCAATTCACCTTCGCCCTGCTCGTGGCCTTGAGCCTTGGCGGCTGCCTTGGCGACGACCAGGCGGACGCCGACGCCGATGTCCAGGGCACGGCGCCGGAGCCCGAGCCGGAGCGCCCGCGCCTGCACGGCTGGGTCTTGGATGAGACCATTCGGCCCCTGGCGGGCGTGCGCGTGGAAGTTTTGGAGGTGGGCGTCAACACCACCACCGACGCGCACGGCTTCTACGGCTTCGATTCGCTGCCCACCAACGAAGCCTTGATCTTGGTGGCAACCGCCGAGGCTTACAAGACCAAGTCCCAGCAGGTGACCCTGCACCCGGACGTGCCCGTGCGTCTCAACTTCACCATGGTGGCTGTTCCCAAGGCGACACCCTTCCATGAAGTGGATTCGTTCAACGGGATTCTCAGTTGCCAGGTCTCCTTGGTGGTGGCCGAGGACAACCACGTCAGCGATTGCAGCGCAGGCGACCCGGGGGATATCTGGGAATTCGCCGTTTCGCCCGGCTTGGCTGGCTTGGTACTCGAGGTGGCGTGGGAAGCCAGCAACGAAATGTCCGCTTCCCTGCAGGCGAC
>JBFJVP010000317.1:0-3929 GCA_041624075.1 Thermoplasmatota archaeon
GCTGGCGATGTGGTTGTTCTGGTCTTCGAAGGTTTCGCTGCCGGCGACGATGATGAGGCGGCCGTCGCTGGTGCGTTCGGCGGTGACGCTGTGGGTGTAGTGCTTGTGCTCGCTGTCGGCGGGGGGCATCCAGTTGGCTAGCAGCAGCGGTGCGCTGGGTTGGCTGATGTCGAGGATCTTCAGGCCGTCGTAGGCGTAGGCGACCAAGAGCAGCGGAATGCCGGTGTCGGGGTCCAGGTAGAAGTTCATGTCGTGGCCGTACAGGGTTCGAATGGCGTACGTGCGCGCGTATCCGTTTTGGGGGTCACTGGGGTCGATGTATTGTGGGGTGTCCGCCAGGCCGCCTCCGTCAACGGCGACGTACTTGCCAACCATGGTGAACTCGCGGGCGGCTGCGTCGTAGCGGAGGATGTTGACGCCGACGGCGAGGCTGAAGACGTACTGGACGCCGCCCACCACGCCGGCGCTGATGGTGTGGCTGCCGAAGTCCTGGGGGTCGTCCCAGAACGCGACTTGTTGGGGGGTGAGGGGGTTGCTGACGTCCACGGCGGCGACGCCCGGCTTGATGCCTGCTCCCTCGAAGCCGAGGAACACAGTCTTGCCGTCGCCGCTGAAGGCGATGGTGCGGTCGCCGTTGACGGGCACGCCGGCGTCCCAGAAGGATAGGTGTTGCAGGTTGGCCGGGTCGCTGACGTTGAACAGGTGGAAGCCTTGCTGGCCATCGTCTGCGTCGCCGCCATTGACTGCAACGGCGAGCAGGTCGCCGTGGATTGCCACGGCGTGGGCGCCGACCACGGCTTCGTCGCTGGCGCCGAAGCGTTGCAGGTTGTCGTGTGCGAGCAGGGTCGCGTTGAGTGCGAAGCGGTGCTGGTTGGGGTCCCTGTGGTCGTGGCCGCCTTCGGCTTCCAGAGGGATCGGGTCCTTGGGGGTGGTGAACAGGCTGGGGGCGGGTTCGTCGGCCACGCAGCCGGCCATGACGGTGCCGGCCACCAGGAGTGCTGCGACGATCGCAGAGGCGCGCATGGGCCAGCAGCATCCCGGTTGCGTCTTGGCGGTTGTGGTCATCGTAGCCGGGCAAAGGGGCCGTGTGGTTGTTGCATCCTTGACCGGCCGGGGCCGCAACGATTTCAATAGCGCGGCTTGTATTCGGAGCGTGTCGGGTTACGCTGGCTGGCTGTGGCTGTGCGCCTTGCTGGTGGCCGCGCCGGCGCAGGCGGTCAGCCTGGGACCTGTCGAGTTCGTGGACCCGCCACTCATTCGAGGCAGTACGTTGGGTGATTCCATCATCGTGGAAGTTGTCAACGATGGCGACTCCATGGCCTGCTTGGTCGCTGCCATGGAGGCGCCCCAAGGTGTCGCGGTTGAGGTTGAGCCGTCGGTCTTCGAGCTTGGCCCCAGCGAGATTGCGCGGTTGGCGCTCGTTGTTCAGGCCAACGGCGATGCCCCAACGGGCACCCAGTACGGTTTGCTGGATCTGCGCCACGAGCCCGCGGGCGATACCTGTGATGCCAAACAGGCGGCAAGCATCGACGCGGTGTTCGAGATCATTGACCCGCGCCAGTTGGCGGCCAGCCTGAGCAATGTCCGCGTGGAGTATGATGCGGCGTCTTCCCTGCTTGGTGTTCAGGCAACGCTTGCAAATGCGGGCAATCGGACGCTGCGGCACGATGCGTGGGTGAGCATCGAGGGATCAAGGTCGCCCGCCACGCTACAGTTGGCTCGCGACGGCCGCCTCCAGCCGGGGCAATCGCAGCCGCTCTGGATGCAACAGGAAGCAGCCCATCCTGGAAACGGCAACTACGAGGTTGTCGTGTTTGCGGCCGGCACGTCGTACCAGTTGGCCAGCGCCCGGGGCCCCTTGACGATCCTGTCGGCCGGCGATGATGCGGCGGCACCCCCTGATGCACCCCTGCCGCAGGCGGGACCGGAGGGACAGGGACCAGACGCGGCCCTGGTAGTGACTGTAGCCGGCTTGGTGATGCTTGGGGCGGCCGCGCTGGTCTTCTGGAAGCTCGCCACAGGGAGCAAGCCCCGCCAGAGGCCCACGACGCGCGTCGGGCAGGCGCCCAAGCAGCGTTATAGGCAGCAGTCCAGGCAGCAGGCCCAAATGCCCGCGCCCCAACCCGGGGCGGAGCAAGGGGAAGACGCAGCTCCAGAGTGGCGTGAAGCCGCAGACGCGCCTCAAAGCGCACGACCTTCGCGATCTCGTGACATGCTGGAGGACCGAGATCCAGCCGAAGCCACAGAACCCGAAGCGGCACCGCCTGAGGAGGCCGAGGCACTAGGCCCTGCGCCCAAACCAGCCCCGTCGCCCCGCGTCGTCAACTTGGCCTTTGCCAACCCTGAGGACATCGAGCCGCTGCCCAACCAGCCGCTGGAACCGGAGCAACAGTACGATCTGATGATCGACATCGGACCCCACCTGCCCACGAGCATCGTCAAGGATGCAGCCCGACACGCCTTTCCCGCCCACCACCTCCCAGAGCGTTCCGGCGGCCACACGTTGCAGATCCTCGTGGCAAGCAGCGACTTCAAGGTGGACTCGTCCCTGCACGGCTACTTCCTGCCCAGCCAGGGCCGCGGCTGGTCCTGCTCCTGCAATCAACACGGCAACCAATGCACGGGCCACGGTGAACCCGAACCAACCCGGGTGGCCGTTCGTGCCCCGCCGGCGGGCCCCGCCGAGATGCGCGTGACAGTCTACTACCGACGCAACGTCGTTCAGAGCCACCAAATCAGGGTACAAGTGGGGCAAGCCGGCGACGGACCAGCCCAGCAAGCCGAGGTGGACTTCTCCCTCTCCCACGACCTCACAGACGTCGAGAAGCTGCCCGAACAAACCGTCAACATCCTGACCAACGACACCGGTGGCAGTCACCGCGTGGTGGTCAACGGCGCCGACCAGGAGGTAGCCGTCATGGAGCTGACGGAAGCCCAAGTGGAAGCCGCCATCACCAAGGCCCGTCGGCGGCTGTTCGAAATCCACATCGATGGCGACCCCGCCGCTGACCCATCCACCTGGAAGGACCGCTTGCAGCCAGACAACAGCAAGCCAGCCGCCGCGTTCCAGCAGGACCTGGAAGAGTTAGCGCTCCTGGGCCGCGACCTCTGGATGGCCCTCGACCAGAATGCAGGCCTCGACGGCGTACAACGACTCCTGGCCGGCCAACCCGGCCGCATCCAGGTCGCTCGCACCCGCAGCAGTACCCTTCACTTCCCGTGGTCCATGGTCTACGACGTCCCCCTGGATCCCCAATTCGGCCCGTTGCAACTCTGTGCGACCGCCCAAGCAGTGGCCGATGGCCAAGGCTTTGCAGACCGGTGCCCGCCCTCGCCCCATCCACCCAACACCCTGTGCCCCCTTGCCTTCTGGGGTCTTCGCCACGTCATCGAACAACCACCACACCTGCCAGACGACCGCACGCTGTGCCTGACGATCACCCCCGGGTCTGCCAAGCCCTGCCTCATCGCCGGCACCAGCAAGGCCCTGGGTCGACCAGATCTTACCCGCAGCCACATGGAGAGCCTGATGCAAGCGCTTCCCGAATTCGCCATTGAGACGTATGACCAGTTTCGACCCCTCACCAACCGACTGTCCGAGGGCTGCGTCGAGGTTCTGTACTGCTACGGGCATGGCGGCGCCGAGCCCCAGCCCTACCTGGATGTCGGGGAGGGCGGCTTCATCATGCCTCGAACCCTGGACTTTCTGCGCCACGCCCGGCCAGGGGGGTTGTTGTGGCCCCATGCGCGGCCATTGGTCTTCATGAACGCATGCGAATCCGGTGCCTTCAAGCCCAGCCACTTGGTGAGCCTCGTGGATGCCTTCATGCGAGCCAACGCGGCAGCAGTCGTCGGCACCGAAGTGCCCATCTCGCAGCAGTTGGCAGGCGAAGTCGCAACGGCCTTCATGAGGGCCTTTGCCACCAACA
>JBFJVP010000318.1:0-3928 GCA_041624075.1 Thermoplasmatota archaeon
CCTTTCTCCCCTGGCTGCCCATCGGGGCATGCTGATCTTGTGGCGCGAGGGTTTCCGCTCGGGGCTCGAACGAGAAACGCTGCGGGGTGCCGAACTGCCCGGCTGGCTGGGCCATGAACTGATGGCGTTCCTCTTGCTTCTCTGGACCGCCGTCCCCCTCACCGCGGCAGCCCTCGTCTGGGCGATGCGGTGCCGCGCAGCCCGCGAGGCCGCAGCACGCCCTACCCCGAAACTGCACGAAGGCTGGCGACCAGACGACGCCGACTGGCAAGACGCGTGGTTGCAGCGGACCAGCCGCTAACGCCCACCCAGCCGGCGCCGGTTGGGGCGCAACCCGTCAATCGCGCGGTCAAGGGTGGTGACGCAGATCCCGCAAGCGCTGTTCGGCGTCGGGCAAGACCCCAAAGAGCACTTCTCGAAACGCGCCATAGGCACCCAGAGCGAAGAAGCCCACGTAGAAGATCCGCTCAAACAGGAGCATCTGGGGCCAACTCACGAGGCCCAAGAACATCAGCGAGACGTGGGCGACCGTGGCGAAGATCAGCAACGCGCCGCTGGTTCGCACGAACCGAATCAAAGGCCGAAACGCCTTCACGCCGCCCGAAAGAAGCGTCACGCCGCCAACGGTGACAGCCGCAAACAACACAAGGAAGCCTGCCAGGCTCGCCAGCGGACGAATCCACGCGTTCTGCTCATGCAAGATGCCCAGGGTCACCAAGCCAATGAGACCCCACGCGAGAAACATGCGCCGGGTGGCGTGCCGGTCGGATGGAATGTGGAGATCCATGACCCAAGCTCGACGCCAGTGCGCTTGAACCATGGCATGACGCCCAGGGCCCCAATGGCTACCAAAGGGCGCGGCACATATCAGCAACCCAAGGGCCCACAGGGGCCACCAGGAGTGGGGCCCCGGGGGCCTATTGCGCCGCCGGCCAGACCTGCTGCAACTCCTCGTCCGGCTCGCCGATGCTGCAACTGCCGATGGCGAAGGGAATCTGGCGCTTGGCTTCGCCCAGTTGCTTGAGAGGCAAGTGCCACTCACGCCACCGCACGCCGTACGAGAAATCAAACGCAGCCATGTCGCGCTCTGCGAGCAGCGCTTCCAGGTCTGTCTCCCCAAGGCCCAAGGGGGCCAGGCGGAAGGCAACGGCCACGTTCACGAAGCCATGTGGATGGCCCGGCCCAGGCAAGGCATGGTGCAACCCCTGGGTCAGCTTCAGGGGCAGGCGCCTCGAAGCGACGGCTCGCATGATGCGCGCCAGGGTTGCAGGTTCCACCGCGTTGGGCCCGGCGCAGCGCACCTTCAACCCCACGGGGAAGGTAGCCAACCGATCCAGGGCGCCCAGCACGCCGCCGAGATGACGATTCCACTCCGCGTCGGTCCACTTGGGTTCCAGGTACAGGTGAACCGCGTGGCCCAGTAGGTCGGCCGCCTCCCGAAGCTCGCCGATGACCTCGCGGGGGTTTCCCTCAACGTGGAATTCCACGTTGGTGATGTGTTGGGGCGTTGGCTCCCCGTGCCGGTCGCGGTTGAAGCGGAGAACCCGCCGCGCCGCACTGGCAGCTTCACGGGCATCCACGCCGACAAGACAGATGCGACACAAGCGATCATGCTCGAAGCCGGAAGCGTCAAGGACGCCCTGATCGAGCCGATCCAGGGTTTGGCTGGTCAGCACCAAGTCATTGCCCACCAAATCGGGGCGGGTCAGGGAATCCGGAAAGCGAGCAGACTCCTCCAGCATGTCCTCAAAGCTCAGGGCCGCCGGGGGAAACATGCCGGCGTAGTCGAACAGACCGTCCGTCAACACCTCAAGGGACTTCATGGATAGGGCACAACCTTTTGGTCGATGCGACCGAAGACGCTGCGGCCGTCCTGCACCATGTCCACCTCGATGCGGTCGCCAAAGTGCATGAAAGGCGTCGTGGCCGCTCCGGTCTTGATGATTTCCAGCATGCGCTTCTCGGCAAGGCAACTGCTGCCGCGGGACTCGTCTTCGTTGCTCACGGTGCCGGAGCCCAGAATCGTGCCAGCCGGCAGCGGACGGGTCTTGGCCGCGTGCTCGATGAGTTGGGGGAAGTTGAAGTACATCTCGGGACCGGCGTTGGGGTCACCGAACTTCTCGCCGTTGAGCCACGTCAGCATGTCCAGGTGAATGCGACCATCCTTCCAGGCATCTCCGATCTCGTCGGGCGTCACCACGAAGGGCGCAAAGCTCGTGGGCGGCTTGCCATGGAAGAAGCCGAAACCCGCCTTCAATTCGGCCGGAATCAGGTTGCGCAAGCTCACGTCGTTCATCAGGCAAAGCAATTTGATGTGGGCGTGGGCGTCGGCGGCCTTGGTCGCCATGGGAACGTCGTCCAGAATCACACCCACTTCGGCCTCAAAGTCAATGCCGTACTCTTCGCTGGAAACCGGGATGGGATCACGGGGGCCCAGCAGAGGGTCGCTTGCTCCCTGGTACATGAGGGGCACGGTCTTCAGGGTCTCGGGCGGGTCGGCATTGCGGGCCTTGCGAACCAGCACGATGTGGTTGATGTAGGCGGATCCATCGATCCAGCAAGTCGTACGCGGCAGCGGCGCCATGAATTCCAGGTCGGCCAAGTCGAGTACGCTGGTCCATTGGCCATCCTTCAATTTCGCATCGATGTCCTTGAGGCTGGGCTCGACGGCAGCCCAGTCCTGGATCGCCGAGAAGAGGTTGGGTGCCACTTCGGATGGAACCAGGGCCGCCTTGCCGGCCCGGTCGTCAACGACAACCAAGCGGCCATCGCGAGCCTCACTGATGCTTTGGGGCTCTGGGACCCGGATTGTTGCCAACTTCACGAGGCCGGCGACTGGAGCCCCCGACAAGAAGTTGGCGGCCCCCCAAACCGGCCCTTCAAGCGGATACGGCAGCGCGTACCAGGCGGTCCAGGCCCTTACGCAGGTGCTCGTGGGCGGTGGAGCGGCTGCACCCCATCTGGGTTGCCAACTCCGACACGCCGACGCCGCCCTCCTCAAAGTAGCCGATGCGGGTTGCGGCCTCGAGGGCCTCTCTCTGACGGCGCGTCAGCAAGCCCAGATCCAGGAGGGCCAGCCCATCGGGTTGTTCCCCCGAGAGCGCGGCCCGCACGACGCGTGGGCATTGGCCGCGAGCGGCCCAGTGGCGCAGGACCACCCGCAACTGCTCGGGATCGGGCAGGGCCATGTCGACGCGCAGGCCGTCGGGTCGCACCTCGACTGCCACGGGGTAGGTTTGGGGGGGCAGGGAAGCCAGGGGACACGTGGAGCAGTCGGCCTCTTCCAGGCGCATGAATTGTCCCCCGGAGCAGGAGAGAAGCGTCTCCCAGCCGGGGGGCGCGTCCCCGCCGCGCCAAGCGTAGGCACCAAAAGGGCCTCCGGGCACGTGGCACCGCACGCGCTGGTCGTCGGACAGTTGGCCAACGGCGGGACAACTGGGTTTGTCAAGGTGCAAGCGCACAAGTGCCTGTTCCATGCCGGGATCAATCCGGGCCTTGAAGAAAACACGGTGGTTTGGTTTTCACGCGTGAGAATACGCAAGCAACTGGGACCAAAGCACATGGGCATTTCACATGAACAATACCCGAACAGGTCCCGGGTCCAGGCCATCAAGGCCTGCGGGTACAGCGCTCCAGGAGTAACCGGGTGCTAGGCTCGGGCAGCCATGATGTCCAGGCGATTCCTTCACCTCCGCCTAGGCCATGGCGCACTGCCCCGGGTGTCCAGCACCCGGCTCTCCCATCGTCGCAAGCGCGGGTAATTCATGTTCGATATCCAGGTTTTTTGGCTCGCCTTGTTCTCGGGTGTCGGCGTTGTGGCCGCGACGGCTGCCTCGCGTCGCCTTGGGGGCACCATCGGGGGAATCTTGGCCGCCAGTCCAGTGACCCCCACGGCATCCCTTCTGTTGGTTGACGGCGGCGCCCAGGC
>JBFJVP010000319.1:0-3927 GCA_041624075.1 Thermoplasmatota archaeon
AGAGGCCAGCGGGTCGGCGGCCCGTGGCCAGGCAACCCTCCATTAGCGTCGTCCTCACGACCAAAAACGAGGGCAAGAACCTGCGGCACCTGCTGGACAGCCTGGCCGGCCAGATCTGCGACAACTTCAGTTTCAAGCAAGTGATCGTCGTCGACGCCCTGAGCACCGACCGCACGGTCCAGGTTGCCAAGAAGTACGAGGGCGTGCTGCCTGGGTTTGAAGTCATCTCCCAGCAGTCGACGCGGGGTCAGGGGCGCAACCTTGGCGCCGCGCGCGCCACGGGGGACCTGCTCTGCTTCACGGACGCCGATTGCATCGCCAACGCCTACTGGCTTCACCGCCTGGCTGCCGCCTGGAGTGGGGACGAGCAGCAGGTGCTTGCTGGCCGGACCAACATCCTCGGCTACTGGGCGTTCACCAAGTTGCACCGCGTGGAACTGCCCCACCGGGGTTTTGACACCACCTGGCCCTCGTGCAACCTGGCTTATCCCCGCCAACTGTTCCAGAAACTCGGGGGCTTCGATCCCCGCTTCATTACCGCCGAGGACATCGACTTGAACTTCCGTGCCATCGCCGCCGGGGCCAACATCCAGCATGTTCCCGACGCCCTCATCTACGCCCGTGCCCGCGATTCGGTCAGCGGCTTTCTGCGCCAGGCCTACTGGAATGGCTATGGGCGCAAGCAGTTGACGCTCAAGCATGGGCGACTGTGGCACCAGTACAGCTTTGGTGACATGATCCGCATTCAGGGCGGATCTTTCTGGGGCCTTGCCCGCATGGCTGCCGGAACGGCGGGCTACTTGAAGGCGAAGGTCGGCAGAAACGCGTTGGGGCGCCTGGAGGTGGCTGCGTGAGGGTCACCTTTGTTGTCCCGACTCTCAACGAGGAGGATGGAATTGGGCCCACATTGGATGCGGTCAACAAGGCGGAGTTTGCCAAGCGCGGGTGGACCGTCGAGTTCCTCGTGATCGATGGTCAATCCACGGACCGCACCCGTGAGGAGGCGGAGGCTCGCGGCGCCTTGGTGGTCATTGAGCCCCGGCGAGGGTACGGCCGCGCCTACAAGACCGGTTTTGCTGCGGCCACGGGGGACATCCTCGTTACCGGCGACGCCGATGGCTCCTACCGTTTCGACCAGGTGCACGAGTACCTCGATCGCTTCGTTGCCGATGAGATGGATTTCGTGACGTGCAACAGGTATGCGGACTTGCAGGATGGCAGCATGAGTGCCTTGCACCGGCTGGGCAACTGGGTCCTCTCGG
Organism: Thermoplasmatota archaeon; assembly: GCA_041624075.1. Lineage (GTDB taxonomy): Archaea > Thermoplasmatota > E2 > JACPAO01 > JAHFTW01 > JBFJVP01. Next base: position 1,263 of record JBFJVP010000319.1, read on the forward strand.
CTACCACCCGGGCCCTCTTCAGGGTGCGCTTGCGCGATTCCCAGAGTGGATTGTGGCTGATTCGGCGCGATGCGCTCTCGGATCTTCCCATCGAGGTATTGCCAAACGGAATGGCGTTTAGTCAGGCCTTGAAGGTTGAGGCGCTGCGTTCGCCGGATCTGCGCACGGCGGAGTACGCCAGTGGTCTCCGGCCCCGGCTTGGCGACAAGGTGCTTTCCAGTTGGCGGGATGGTTTTGGCAACCTGAAGGCGCTGTGGGTGCGCCGCCTCAGGGGCCGCTGGCCGTCCTAGTCGGCTAGGCGTTCGAGGTCGCATTGGAGGCACGCGCATAGCTCTAGGTGGAGTGCCTCGATCTTGTGCCAGGCCCGGTCAAGGCCCTTCGCTTTGTACTTGGCCTCCACATTGGCCATGGTGAGCCGCCGGGGGCCAGAGTAGAGGTTGTCCGCGTGGGCGACCAGCTTCTGGGCCAGGGTGCGGGGCGTGTAGTCGCGCACGGGCAATCCGAGGGCGCGGGCTTCCTCCTCGTCGATGCCGGCGCCGGTATGGCGTTCCACGATCTCAACGACGGGTCGGGCGATGCCGCGGCCCCTGAGCAGGTCGGCTCCCAGTCCTGCGTGGCGGATGCCTTGGGTGACGCTGCGGCCGACGTCGTGCAGGATGGCGCCCACCTCAACGAGTTCGTGGTCGATTTCGAGGTCCAGTCCGGCGGCGCGGTCGGCCATGGCGACGGCGAGCTTGGCGACCTTGGCGGAGTGTCCCAGAACCCAGTCGGGAACGTTGGATTGCTCGAGGATGGACCAGGCTTGTTCACTGGTCAATCTTGCTGAGTTCATCGATGCGCGCCTCCAGGGCGGCGATGACATCTGCGTTGTCGTAGGGGTTGAGCGGGTCGTCGCAGACGGGGCAGCGGAAGGCGACGTCGACGGCGTCTTCGAAGATCATCCGGCGGTGTCGGTGGGGGCAGGCGTAGAATTCGTGGTCGCGTTCGAAGCGCAGTTGCTGCTTGAGCGACTCCCGTTCCTCTTCCCATCGCCGCAGGAGGATATACTTGGCTTCGTTGAGGGTGGTGCGCCAGATGAACGTCTCCCACCCCTTTGCATCGGTATCCTTCTGATACTCGGCGATGCGGGCTTCCATCAAATCGTAGAGCACCTTGCGAACGCCACTGGGGCGGTCATCCGGAAACGCCTCCAGGATGTCGACGCCACTGATGGGCTCCCGCTCCGAGATGAAGGTGGCCAATGCCAAGCCGGCTTCGCCGGCCTCGTCAAAAGTGTACGCCCGAATCTCCAAATCATCCAGCTCGGGCTTCCAATCTGCTCCGCGAACCACGAATGCCTCAAGCCTTGACTCGGGCGCTCATGGTTAACGCTTTGGAAGGCGGCCCTCGAACCCGAGAGAACCTGGGGACAAGGGCCAGGCACCCCTTGACGTAATCAAGAAAGGTCTTCGGGTGCCCCGTCCCGCCCTGTGGCCTCGCTCCGGGTGCGGTCCACGACCTGCTTACCTTGGGCCGTGGGAACCACCTCAAATTGAGCCCCCTCAAACTGATCCCGCTCCCATTGGCCCTCGCGCAACCGATCCATCAGCAGAGCCAAGGCCGCGACTTCCGAATGGGGCTGGTTGCCAACCGCCACATTCTCATCGGCCAAGCGGTACAAGTCGCCGGGCACCTTCTCGGCGCCCACGACCACCAAGACCTGCTGCCCTCGGCGGCGAATGTCCGCAACCGCTTCGGTTAGCGGCCGTCCGTACATGGTCAGATGAACCACTTGGCCTCCGGCCGCCTGCCACTGCCGAACGACGCCCTTCCAGCCCGTGGCGTGGCGCACCTCGAACGAGCCACCAAACCGATCCGCCACGTCCTGCACCGAGCGCGCCACGCTGGCATCCTCCTCGGCAATGCTCACCGCGCGCGCCCCCAGCGCACGGGCGGTCAGGCAGACGTGGGTTGTGATGCGCTTGTCCCGCTGAGGCCGATGCCCGAGCCGCAAAACCTCGATCTCCATGGTCACGACTCCTGCTTGCCGGCCGACGAAAGCATCACCGTCACTTCCAACCGATCGCCGTCCTCGCAGGGCAGAGCATCCCGCAGCCTCACCGGCGCAATGATCTCCAGAATGCTGGTGTAATGGGTGCGGTTGGGCAACACCGCCGCGCATGGCTGCTCGCCAATCATGGCCGGCAGGCACGTGGCGCCGCCAAACGTCCGGCCTTCCGCCTCAAAGCGTTCGATCGTGTACACGGGGTTGCGCTTGAGCAGCTTGATCTTGTTGGCCTCGGCGCCCAGCAGCTCCAGGTTGAGCGTGCCTGGAAACGGCGTCCAGCCCAGGTGGCGCTGGAATTGCACGTTGTAGCCGGGCCGACTCAGGTAATACTGCCCCTCGCCGAGGCCCGTGCGGACGTGGCCAATGACCTGAACTCGGTCACGGTCCTCAAAGAGACGCTGGTACAACAGGTACTCCGCCCGCAGGAGGGCTTCCCCTTCGCTGGTGATCCGGATGCGTTGGCGGCGCACGCCCAGCTCGCGGCGAATCAAGTCGCCCTCCGCCAGCTCGATCAGGCGCCGGCTGCTGGTCTGCTGGCTGCAATCGATCAGCGTGGCGAAGTCGCCGCTGCTGATCTCCACTTCATGGCCAAGGGCACCCAAGAGCGCCAATTGCTTG
>JBFJVP010000320.1:0-3894 GCA_041624075.1 Thermoplasmatota archaeon
GAGCACGCGTTGCGCAGGCGGGGCAGGTCTAAAAGCGCAACCCGGCGTGGCCGGAACCGCCGCGATGATGAATGAATCCAATGCTGATGCATGATGAGAAGACGGGCGGGCTGAGCGGCAACGAATCACGAGCTTAGACGCAGGCCGGCGCGGGTGGCGCTCCCGATTGTCTGGATCTGCGACCGGGGTGGACGTCGAGGCCACCATGCCAATGGCTATCAGCCAGTGGCACCGATTAGATCGCATGCGATTTCTGCTGTTCGCGGCTGTTCTTGGCCTTCTGCTTGCCGGCTGCGCTGACGAGCCAGATGACGAAGAAACCGATCCTGGAACCCCGACGATTCCGGGCCCCGCGCAGCCGTTGCCGCCCCAGGTCTTCAACGGTACCGGCACCATCACGATCGCGGGCGGCGTTGGAGTGACCCTTACCCAAGGCGCGGAGCCCATTTCGTTCACGGTGGACGAGAACGCCACGGTGCTCTACGCTGAACTGACGTGGGACAGCGACCAGTTCGACTTGGACCTGTGCCTGAGCAGTCCAGACGCGGGAAGCGTGGCCGGCGAGCGCAACTGCGACACCGTAGTCGAAGGCGGCACCCCTGGCGCTCCTGACAAGCCCTTGGCCATCGCCCTGCCTGCCCCAACTTCGGGCGCATGGGAGGCGACCCCCGTGCCCAACGCCGTCACGGCTGACACCACGTACCACATTGCTGTCACCGTGTTCTATGCTGGCACCGACGTTCCAGACGGCTACACGGCTCTGCCTCCGGCGTGACTTCCCGGAACTCTCCATTCCCGCGCCACCGGAGTCCTGATATAGGACTCCACTTTGGGCCGCTTCGCCCCCCTGGGGCGCCACGAACGCGGGAATAGTGTAGTGGTATCACGATGCCTTGCCAAGGCATCAACTCGGGTTCAAATCCCGGTTCCCGCACTTCTTGAAGTGTTGCGTGGCTTACCGCGCAGCCGTGGGGTCGCCTTTGGCGCCTCGCATGTCCTTCGTGGCGGATTCCGTGGAAACCCGAATGTGCCAGCGGCGCGTCGGCTGACCGTTCTTTCCTGACGTAAAAGGAAGGTGAAAGGAAGAGGTCAGTTCCGGCCTACGACGCGGTCACTTCGACGGTGTCGACGCGCCAGCCCGCGTAGTTGTTGAACGAGCCGTCGATGGAGTCGCCGGTCCAGCGGAGCCACAGGTTGCCGCCGGCGCAAGCCGACACGTCGTAGGACTCTTGGGTCCAACTGGGCACGTTGGGGTTGCGGCTGTCCCATTGTTCCAGCGTGGTCCATGTGCTGTCGTTGCAGGAGTACTGGAACGTCAGCACGTCGTAGGCGCCTCCGGAGTAGCTCTCCGTTTCGAACCAGTGGTAGAAGCTCGCCGTTGCGCTACCGTAACCGGCCAGGCTGATCTGGGGACTCTTGAGCCACTGGAGGCCGGTGTCGCCCACGTCGTAGGTGCAGCTGGTGCTGTCGGCCCACACGGCCTTGTAGGAGCCGCTGTGGGCGGCGCCGCAGCCCGTGTTGAGGTGCCACAGAGCGCCGGTGCTGATGGTGTAGCCGCCGCCGGCTCCGTCGTCCCAGTCCTCGTAGTGGACTTGCGTGGGTCCGCCGCCGCTGGAAACGGTGACCGAGTGGCTCGTGGAGTCGGTGGCGCCATCGTCGTCGGTGACCGTCAGGCTGACGGTGTACGTGCCGCCGGTGGCGTAGGTGTGGCTGGGGTGTTGGGCGGTGCTGCTTCCGCCGTCACCGAAGGTCCAACTCCAGCTCACCACGGAGCCGTCGGAGTCGGTGGAGGTGTCGGTGAAGTTGCACGTCAGGCCGGTGCAGCTTTCGGTGAAGCTGGCCGACGGCGGGTTGTTGGGCGGAGCGCCGCCACACTCTGCTGCGGTCACCGCGTCGGCGTCAACGAGGCCGGCGCCCTGCTTGTTGGAGCTGAGGCCGATGTCTTCGGCGGTGCTGGTGAGCAGGCTTTCCATTTGGGCGAAGTTCAGCGACGCGTCGCAGGCGAGGGCCAGCGCAGCAACGCCGGTCACGTGGGGTGCAGCCATGGAAGTGCCTGAGAGGCTGCTGTAGCCACTGGTGCCGCTGGTGGTGGACAGGATGCTGCTGCCTGGGGCGATCACGTCGATCTCGGGGCCTTCGTTGCTGAAGCTGGATTGGGCGTCCGAGCTGGTCGACGAGGCCACGATGATCGTGATCGAGGCCTTGGACTTCCAGGGTTCACCAACGCAGTTGGTGCATGGGCCGTCGTTGCCGGCCGCCGCGATGTGGATGGTGCCCAGGTCGTGGGCGTACTGGATGGCGTCCAGGATGCCGGTGCTGGCGCCGCCGCCCCAGGAGTTGCTGGACAGGTGGGAGCCCTGGTCGGCGGCGTACTGCAAGCCGCTGATGAGGGCGCTCGTGCTGCCGGAGCAGCCCAGCCAGGTGGGGTAGAATGCCTTGATTGGCAGGACCGTGCTCTGGGCCATGCCGGCGATGCCCACGCCGTTGTCGATGGTGGCTGCGGCGGTGCCCGTGGTGTGGGTGCCGTGGTAACTGCATCCGGACTCGTCGTTGGGGTCGTTGTCGTTGTTAACGAAGTCGTAGCCTTGCAGGTAGCGGGCGATATCCTGGTGGCCCTTGTTGAGGCCGCTGTCGATGTGGGCCACCTTCACGGCGGTGCTGCCCAGGGTGCGATCCCAGGCTGCTTCGCCGCCGATGCGCTTGGATCCCCAGTGGCCGGCGTCGTTGTAGCGGGAGTCGTTGGGCACGAAGTCCGCCTGGGCGTAGAAGGGGTCGTCCCATTCGATGTAGCGCACGTTGCTGTCGGCGATGGCTGCGGCGCGCAGGCTGGCTTCGTTGGTGGCGCGCACGATGAAGAAGTTGGTCTTGTCGTTGACTTCCAGGATGGGGAATCCAGCGTAGGCTTGGCGCTGGTCTGGAAGCTCGTAGAAGCCCACGATCCACCGATCGGTGATGATGCCTGGTGCGTCCACCGGGGGCGTTTCGGGGGTTTCGGGGATTGTCGGGATCGGCTGCTCGGTGGCGGTCGGAGCTTCTGTTGCCAGTGCCAGGGGCACGAAGGCCAGAGCCACGATCAGGCTGAGCATTTGTTTGCGGTTGAGCATGTTTCACGTCCCGGCTGCCGCTTTGGGCCGTGTCTTGCAGCCCGGCAACCAGGCTCGGCAGCCCATGCTCCCAGCTTAAGAATCCCCGGCATTGCAACTAACACGTTGCGTACAAAGTTGCCCGGATCGCAAGGCCCTTGTGCGATGCCAGGCGGCGGCCGCCGCCACGACGGCCAAGGGCCATCCGACGGGCGCCTGCTGAGATTGCGGCTGATCCGTGACGGGCAAAGACTCCATGCTGGCCTGGTCGAGCACCCGCAGCTCAACGGGGCCCTTTGCAGCCAGAGTGACCGATGTGACGCTGCGATTGGTAATGTCCTTGGAGCCCCCTGGCCAAATCAACCGGTAGGCGGCGAAGTCGGTCGCCAGAGACTGCTCCCATTCGACGTGCAAGCCGTTGTTCTCCTGTAGGGATCGGACCCAACCGACCGGAGCTGGTGGTCGCCGGTTTGGCTCAACCACGATGACCGAGCGCTGATCGGGTGCCACGCTGTGCCAACTCTCGCCGCCCCCGGGCCAGGCCACGTGAACTTCCACGGGGACGCTCTGGCCCAGGCCAAACAGCAGCCGTTTCTCGTTGTTGCCTAAGTAGTGTCCGCCTCCATGGAGGTGCTCGACGAAGGTCCGCGCGGTGCCGTTGAGGTCTGCGTGCACAGTGACGATGGCGCCCATGGCATCCCGGTTAGAATCCGTGCCTTCCAAGTGAACATGCAACCAGTTGGCTGTGGGTTGGGGGGCTGCAAAAGACAGCAGCCGGGCGCTGGCCGGCAAGCCCTCCCAATTCGGCAAC
>JBFJVP010000321.1:0-3892 GCA_041624075.1 Thermoplasmatota archaeon
CCGGCTTGGGTTTGCGGCGGCGGTGACCCAGGCCGGGCGGGGCAAAGCAGGCCTCCACGTGGTCCAAGCGGCCGCCAGCGTCCTCCAGGGCCACTTGCATGCGATGGTGCAGGGCATGGATCATGCCCGGCGTGGAGAGCCCAACGCCAGTGCCTGGCTGGTTGGTCACGAGGCAGGTCTGCACATCGCTGCGGTTGAGTCGGGCAAACGCCTCCGGGGCACCCGGAAGCCAGCGAAACCGCGACCAACGACGGACCTGGTAGGGGAAGCGACCCGGGTGTTCGTTGAAGACACCGTCGCGGTCGAGGAATACCGTGAACCGGGAGCCCTTGCCGCGAAGCGGGCGCGGCCGGGCCATGACTTCCTTCACAGCCCTGTTGCTGCGGGCCTCCCCCTTCAAGCTTGTCGTTCCGGCATCGCCTATGCGCGTTGGCGCAGCAGCTCGGCGATGGTGGTGCGCCGCTCGGCGTAGGCATTGTGCTTGTGGATCGACTCCTCCGCCTCACTGGAGCAGAAGACCTCCGTAGCGGCGGGCAGGCTGCCAAAGCGCCGGGGAACCAGGTAGAGCGCGGCGCGCACCACATCCTCCACGAACTTGGGATCGTGATGGGCCTGGATGACCAGGTCCCCCTCGTCGCCCCGCTTGAGCAACTCATACGTCGGCGCCGACAGGGCATCCTCGCACAAGTCCACCAGGTGCGCGGCTTCCAAGTCCTCGCCCTCGGGCACGTCGACGCTCAAACGCACCCGGTTGCGCTGGTTGTGGGTGATGAACGGAATGTCCGGGTTTGCCGGGGTGCCATCCTGCTGGAACTTGTGGCGAGCGGTCTCCATGGCGCACGGACACGCGCTCATGCCGACCACCTCCACGCCGATGCGCCGCGAGACAACGGGCTCTCCTGCTGTGCGTCGGCCAGCCGCGTTGGCGTGGAGGCGGTAATGCTCCACCGTTGCTTTGCCACCGGGGTTGGTACGCGTCAGGAAGTAGTCAGCCTCCGCGCGAACGTCGGCGTCGTGGGCGTACTCATGCTTGTCCAGCAACGCCAAAACCAGTCTCCGGCAAAGGTTCTCCAAGCTGCGCGCCTCGCGGCCAATGATCTCTTCATCCAGCACATCCGCCAGGGCCTCCAGGTTGCGGCTCATGTGCGTACCCTTCTGGTCCGCGGGCAGATCCACGAAGAGATCGAAAGTCGCCACCACGCCATGCGGGTTCTGGCCAGGCCGGTGCACCGTCACCGGCTTCTTGACGCCGCGAACCCCAACTCGGGTCAACTTGTACGGATGCGGGGCGGCGCTGGCCTGGACATCAGGGGAGTCCACGAGCCGCGGACGACGGGATTCGCTTAAGAAGGGAACGACGCGCCGGGACGTTGGCCGCCACGCAGTGCTTCCTGGCAGACGCTCGCCGACCCGCTAGAAATCCGGATGGTCGGCACACCCAAGGCTGACCCGCGCCTGCGGCGTGCAAGTCGCTCGACACGGCCGCGCAGGCGAAAGCCTGCCCCCGCATGCCCGTGAACGAGGGCACGTTATCAAGCAACTTGCCCCGTTACCGATTCATGTCGCTTCATCGTGCGCTGCCAACCCTCTTCGTGATCCTGCTCTTCGTCCCCCTGGCGCTGCCCTCCAGCGCGAGTTCAACAACAGTCGTGACCATCACGCCGGGTCGAGACGGATTGGTCATCGATCCATGGCACGTCGAGGTGGATTCGTCCACGACCATTGAATGGCAACTGATTGGCCATATGGCGAACATCCGCGCCCGCGACGGGACGTTGTGGTGCGAGTTGACGGCCGCCACGCCGACGTGTCAGCGCACCTTCACTGGCTTGGGCCATCACGGTTACTACGCCGAAACGCTGTACCCTCAGGAGGTTTGGCTCGACACCGACCCCACTTCCGTTGGCCCCGAATCGTTCGAAAGCCGGACGTCGGCCGCCGTCAATGTCTTCTCGGATTCATCCAGTCTCGAAGTTCTTGAAATCAACGACATTGCCCAGAATACGGTCTTGACCTATGAGCGCTCGGTGGACCTGGTTTTAGTCTCGGACGGCCATTGGACTTCGGTATTCGAAGGCCCCGGCTATTCCTGCCAAGCGAGCTACCGGGGGGACTACTGTCTGTATTCGCTCACCGAGCTGGGGACCCACCGCCTGACGCACCGCTACGTAGGCGCTTCTTTTTCCTGGTCCGTGGATATTCAAATCCAGGGCGATGACCCGACCATCGACATCAGCAGCCCCACCACAGGCAGTTCCGTCACGACGCCCTTCACGGTGACCGGCACGGCCTCGGCCGAAGCCGGCGTGGATCAGGTGCATGTGCGCTTGGCCGATGGCCCATGGCGCTTGGCCAGCGGCACCGACAGTTGGTCCTTCACGGCAGACTCGGAAGGTCTTCGACAAGGCCCGCTGGATGTCACCGCTCGCACGACGGCCGCCGACGGTCAGACCGAGGAGACAACCCGGACAGTCACGCTGACCCATCGTGGCACAGCAAACCTCGAAATCAAGCAACTGTACGTTGGAGACTGGAGCCGACCCTTCGACGGCGGCTGCCTCCATTTCACGTGCGTGGTCAACCCCGTCGCCTACCAACAGCCGTACATGGTGGTCGAAGCCGCCAACCACGGGAACCTGGAGATCACCCCCAAGCTGCGCCTTGAGTACTACGAGAGCGGCGCCTGGCGAGTCCTGGATGAACTCAACTGGACCCTTTCGCCTGGAACGGGTTACCTGGAGTGGTTCTGGGTCGATCCCGTGCGCACCGGCAAATGGGTTGTGCGAGCCACCATCGACGCCGACGACGAATTCCTGGAGGTGGACGAGGCCAACAACGAGAAGCGCCGCTTCGTGTCCTTCCCCGGCGCAGGCGAACCCCTTCCCTCCGCCAACGGAGGCCGAACCTTGTCCCGGGCCGAGCACGAATACAACGAGACGCCCCTGGGTAACGAGGCGCCATCGCCGGGAGTCGCGCCGCTGGTCGACGGCGGCACCGCGATCCGCTGGCTGCCCGTGTGAAGCGACGACATGGTCAAGGGCGACTGAGATTGTGGTTATGCCGGGATTGGGGCGCCCCCAGGGCCGAAGCCGTGCGCTAACGCGCAGCCAAATCCCTGCCGCCAGGCTCGCCATAGGAATCAAGCTAATAACGAAATAGCACCGTGAGGGTCTTGTATGACGATGCGAAAAATCCTGGCCGTCGCGGCTTTGATTGCAATGTTGGCCGCCACCCCGGCAAGCTCACTTGGCACCCGCACGAACGATTCCCTGGTGGCGCTCTTTAACTACCACCATGGCGACGGCACGCCTGGTTGCATGGAGCTCGGAGACTTTCGCTTCGTCCAGTTGAACTCCATCAACTACTGGTATGACGCAGAGACTTATGCGTACGGCACCGTTCAAATCCAAATCGAGATGGAGGAGGGAGATTGCACGCTCAACGGGATCCCTCTGCCGGCCGACGCGGGCACCAACACCATGTGGTGCAACGTCTACTCTCAGTACCGCCTGGGAGCCTCATTTTCCAACTTCGAATGTTTGGCGTCGACCGACATCTTCGACAATGCTGGCAACGTGATCGGCAAAATCAGCACACGCTTGGATTGGAGTTATGATCACCTCACATCATTCATGCCCTCGGCTTCATTTTACCATCAATACTGGATTAACGGCGACCCGTCGCAAGCCGTGTCCATCTCCGGCACCATCCGTGCGACGTCGCTGATTGACTGCCTGGAATCGTTGCTACCCTAGTCAGGGCCCAAAGCGATCGTGCCACGCCACCCTCACCGACGGCGTTATTGCGGCCAGCCGGTGCGCCAGCCGCTGGGCCTCTGCCGCCCGGTGTGTTGTAGCGCCGCTGTGAGGCAGCGCCGCCGGCCTGGCGATCA
>JBFJVP010000322.1:0-3891 GCA_041624075.1 Thermoplasmatota archaeon
AGCGATGGCAGCCAAGGGCAGACCGGAACCGACCCGCCGGTTGACCCGGTGGACCCCGTCACTGACAACAACGGCCAGGAACCCCCCGAGGACAAGGACTCGCCGGCTCCCGGGCTGGCGATCTTGCTGCTCTTGGTGGCGGTTGCCGCAAGACGTCGATAGGCAAGACACGGCTCTGCCCCTTGCATCCTCGGCGCGAGTGGGGTCTCGCGCGGCTCGACCCCACGATGTATTGGTGCGGCCCAGGGCTCTGGGTTACGGGGCCGGGAAGTCGATATCCAACAGCGAGCGCTTGAGGATTTCTCGCTGCATTTGCACGGTTTCGCCGATGTACTGCAACGCCCGAGCGTCGCGCAGGAAACGCTCCGCCACGCCCTCCCGCATGAAGCCGGTGCCGCCCATGACGCGGATGGCCTTGCGCGTCATCGGGATCGCCATCTCCGCCGCAAATGCCTTGGCACGGGCCGCGGCCAGCGCAGCCTTGTCGTCGTCAACGTCCAGCCAAGCAGCGGCTTGCAGGGTCAAAGCGCGGGCGGCGGCCACTTGGATATCCATGGTGGTGACCGCGTCGCTCACCGCTTGGTATGTGCCAATGGGCTTGCCGAATTGAACGCGGCTCTCCGCGAAGTCCCTGGCGGCCACGAAGGCTCCATCCGTGCAGCCGCATAGCGCAGCAGCAGCGGCGACCTTGAGCCAGGGGCGGGCCGCTTCCAGCAATTCGAAGCCTTGCCCGATTTCGCCCACCACGTTCTCGGCCGGCACTTCCACGCTGGAGAGGTACGCATTGCGGATGCCGCTGGCGCGCAGGCCCAGCAACGACTCGCCACGGCCGAGGGTAAAGCCAGGTGCGCCGGCGGGCACGTAGAACAGGGTGCCTCCCCCGGGGTGGTCGTCGCTTGGCGTGACCTTGGCGAGCACAAGGAAGTGCTTGGCGCCCGCTGCGCCCAGGCCCCAGGCCTTCTGGCCCGTCAGGGTGAAGCCGTCGCCGGTGGCTTCGGCACGGGTGCCGATGCCCTTCGTGTCGCTGCCGGCTGCTTCTTCGGTGGCAAGAACGGATAGCACTTCGCCGGCGATGATGCCTGGTAGCACGCGGCCTTTCAAGTCGTCGGAGGCGGCGCGCAGCAAGCGCAATCCCAATCCGTTGTGCAGCGCCAGGATGGCAGCGGTGTTGCTGTCGATGCGGGCGATCTCGTCGATGGCCAAGGCAAACGCGGTGGGCGAAATTCCTGCGCCACCTTCCTCGGCGGACAGGCCCATGGCGGTCAGGCCAAGGCCTGCGGCGGCTTGCAGGATCTGCTCGGGGAAGCGGTCGTGGCGGTCCAGTTCGGCGGCTTCATCGAGGCCGATTTGGGTCGCGGCGAACTCGCGCACGGTCTTGCGGATCAGGTCTTCATCGTCGCTCAGAACGTATGCCACATGTTCACCCTGGAGTTGAACGCACCTTGGAGTGGAGGCAAAAACGCTTCGACTCGGCGGATGTGAACCAGTTCGACTGGACTGGCGTGGGTTCGCATCGATACCCGCACGGTGGTGTGGGGGGCCCGACGACCGGTCGGCGGGGCGAACTGCCTCCTCCGCTGCTTTGGGTTCAGGCGCCGGCGCGAAGCGCTCCGTCCACGGGGTCCAGCAACTCGCCGATGACTTCCACTTCCACGGGCACGCCAAGAGGCAGCTCGGCGACGCCGACGGCGCTGCGGGAGTGGATGCCCTGCTCGCCGAAGCAGGCTGCCAGCAAATCACTGGCACCGTTGGCGACCACATGGATGTCGGTAAAGCCCGAGGCGGCCGCCACGAAGACGCTAGCTCGAACGATCCGTACGCGATCAAGCGTGGTTCCGTTGGCCTCTGCGGCCTCCTTGAGAACCGCCATGGCGTTGCGGGCACAGACGCCCGCCAGATCCTGGGCCTGCTCCAGGCTCACGTCGTCACCAACGTGGCCCGTGCCAGCCAGCTTGCCATCAACAAATGGCACCTGGCCCGCCACGTAGATGGTTTGGCCGCTGCGGGTCCAAGGCACGTAGTTGGCGGCGGGCTTCGGGGGAGCAGGCAGCTGAAACCCGGCCTCGCGCAGACGGGACTCCACTGAGGACATGGGCGCCGCCACCGCGACCCGGTTCATGAGTTCGATGCCCCAACCCATTGCCCAAACCGGTTGCCCAAGCGGAAATGCCCTTGGCGTGACGGCGCTACGGTGCCGGCATGGCCCACGCCACCGTTACGGACACGATCCTGTCCCACGCCCCGTGCTCTGCCGTTCTCAGTTGCACCAACCTTCAGCGCGCCCACGAGTTCTACGTCAACAAACTCGGGCTCACCGTCACCGAGAAGCACGACGGCGCCATCCGCCTGCAAGCAGGTAGTGGCACCACCATCATGCTCTACCAGCGCGACCAGCCGCCCAAGGCCGAAAACACCGTCGCCGGATTCAAAGTACCCGACGTCCCGGACGCAGTCAAGCAATTGCGCGCCAAGGGCATCGTGTTTGAGGAGTACGACTTGCCTGGCCTCAAGACCGTTGATGGCATCGCCCGCGAGGGCGACATGGAAGTCGCCTGGTTCAAGGACCCCGACGGCAACATCCTCGCGGTCGGCCGGCGCTAGGTCGTCGGGTGGAACCCATCTACCGCTGGGGTTCCCGGCACCGTCCCCGGGCGGCGGCGACACGCTGACACCGTAAGCCGTCTCGTGCGAAGCTGCACTGTGCGTAGTTTCCAAGCGGCGCGCCCCCGGCATCCCCGAATGCAGCAGCGTTGGCGGTCCTGTCGCTCTCGTTGCGCCCACGAGCCATCATGTGGACGATGACGGGGCCCCAAAGCAGGGCCAACAGAACCCAGAATACCAGAAACAGGAAATCGCTCGGGGGGAGCGCCACGGCGCCGAGGCCGAGCAACAGCAAACCCACCAGGACGAACCACGCGGTCCTGCGGGGGCGATCGGTGAAGGACTTGCGATACTCGGCGATCAGCCAAGCAAGCCGTTCCGGGAGCAAGACCGCGAAAAACGCAACGAGCATCAGCGACGCCCAACCAATTGAATCCATGGTGACCCTACGGGCGGGCCCTGGCGCGCCCGCCAGTGAGGCAAGCTCTCAACTGAAGATAAGTCTCGGGTGGACCCCTTGTGCGCAGAGCCACAGGGGCATCTACCCCAAACCCATTCATCTCCCTTGAACACGCCTCTCTCAACCCTTTTAACAGAGGGCCCGGTCGGCGCCTCGGTTTGAAATCATGGTGAACATCGCTGTCCTCGTCAAGATGGCCCCCGACGTAAGCCAGTTGAAGGTCGACCCCGCCACGCAGCAACCCAAAATGCAGGGCTTGCCGTGGAAGGTGAGTGACTTCGACAAGCACGCCGTGGAAGCCGCCGTCAAGCTCAAGGAGGCCGGCCAGGCCACCAAGATCACCGCTTACTGCTTCAACGGCGGCCCGACGGCTGCCAACCTCATCAAGGAGCCGCTAGCCATGGGCTGCGACGAGGCGGTCCTCATCACCGGTCCCAGCGCGGACGGTGGCGGCACTGCCAAGGCGCTGGCCAAGGCCATTGAGGCTGACGGCGGCGCCGACTTGGTGTTTGCTGGCGAAGTGTCGATCGACCGTGTGGCGGGCGAAGTGGGCAGCCGCGTGGCCGCCCTCTTGGGCATGCCCAGCCTCTACAACTGCCAGCAAGTCATCGGCGTCGAGGGTGGCAAGTTCAAGGCCGTGCGCGACGCGGACCCCAGTGAAACCGTCGAAGTGGCCCTGCCCTGCGCGGCCACCATGAACGACGAAATCAACCACCCCCGCCTGCCGGCCCTGATGCAGATCCTGCAAGCCGGCAAGAAGCCCATTCGCAACGTCACCACCGCCGAACTCGGCTTGGATGACGCCGCGATGACCCGCGTCATGAAGATGA
>JBFJVP010000323.1:0-3887 GCA_041624075.1 Thermoplasmatota archaeon
GCGACGGCGGCCTTGGTCAATACGCGATGGAGCTGACCACGGCCGTACGCCACGACATGGACATCACCCACATCGTGCTCACCAATGGCCAACTGGGCAAGATCACCAAGGAGCAACGCGCCGGGAGCTACGACGTATGGCAGACAGACTTGGTCAACCCGGATTTTGCCGCGTTCGCCGAACTGTGCGGCGCCCGTGGCCACCGCGTCGATAGCCAAGGCGATTTGGATCAGGCCTTGCAGGATGCCATAGCGCACGCGGGGCCGGCGCTCGTTGAGATCGTCAGCGACCCGGAGAGCGTTTGAAGCGCGCCGCGATCGCGCCGGCAGCGACCCTGAAACGCCAGGGGCGGTCCCCGCCCTGAAACCACGCCATAGCGGCGGCACATAACGCTTAAGCAGAACCGCGTGGACGACCCGCGCATGACCGATGGAGCTCAGCCACCACCCGCTTCTCGCCGTGCCTGGGTGTTTGCGTGCCGGATCACGGCCGCGTTGGTCATCGCGGCTTTCCCTCTGGTCTTCGTGATCGACCGGGCCACCAGCGGCGCGTCCCCGGTTCTACCTGGGCTCATCGGCCTGGCAATCATCATTGTGGCGTTGCCGTTTCTGCTCGCTGAGGGTCTAAGGCCCCGCCTCAGCCGGCTGGAGCCACATCAGCTGGAGGTGCGCCTGGGCCGCATGGAGCAAAGCGCGCGACTGTTGCTTGGAGTTGCCGTGGCATGGCTGGTCGCCTGGTTCGCTCTGGGAGGCTAACAATGCGGCCACACATGCTCGTCATCGCCTGTCTGTTGGCCCCCAGCGTCGCCTTGTCGGCCCTCGGTCAAGCACCCCCAGACCCCCCGGAAGGCCCGCCGGATGGGGACGCCGGGCCGATCGTTGGCCCCCTCGACGGCCTCTTGGGTACCGTTGTCCCCCCGGCCATGGGAACAGTCTACCGTGCCCTCGGCCAGAACATTACGCGAGAGGACGTTCGCATTCACCTGGATTTGAATATTACCAAGGCCGAAGTCAACGCCCTCGGCCTCATCCTGGGCAGCGGAAAGGCGGAGGTGCAGGCGGCCGTCACGTTGCGCGTCGAAATGCGCGTCATTTCCACCGACCGCATCCGCGCCGCGCTTGAAGGCGAAAACGCCTACAATGTGAGCGCCGAGAATGCCACCTTCCTCAGTGAGGTGTACCTGCCCGCCGACGTCTTCCGCGCCACGTTGGCCGCCGAAGTCATCGCGGCCTTCCAAGCCGACCAGGAGCGAGCCATCGCCGACTACCTGGCAAGGGTCGTTCCAGAACTGGAAGTGCTCGGCCTGGATCTGGCCTGGGAGAACACGCAGCCCCAAGCGGCATTGACTGATTTCGACCTCACGGAACCCCCGATCGTTCTCGAAGTTAGCGCCATCCTGCAATACCTGCGCATCGAGAGCATCCCGAGCCTGCTGGCCGCCTACGCCGGCACGGCCCGCATGCCTGAGGACCCAGACGACGCGTACGCTAAGCGTTTGAAGGAGGAAAACGGCGACCCCCTGCGGGCCCGCGATTTCTTCTCGGCTGCCGCCTACACCCAGTTGCTCAATCTGTCGATGCAGCCTGGCTGGTCCCTTGATGTCGGCTTGGCTGTCCCGCGCGGTTTCAGCTTCGAGTACGCCAACGAGGCCGTGGAGCGCCACGGGGATCGCGCCATCAGCTTCCAGGTGGACGCATTGGACGCCAACTCCAGCCAGCAAGAGGTGCTTTTGACGAGCATCACGCACCGCCGCGCTGTTGCCCTCGCCCTCTTCACAACCCTCTGGGCCGTGGGCTTGGCGGTGGCAATCCCGCTGCGGTTCCTGTACGTGCGTTACCGTATCCCGCAATGGGGTGCCGAGCCTTCTGCGGATGAATCAGGCTGAAGCAACGGGTCTGGCTCGGTGTCGAGTGCCCCGTGCGGGTTGCCATGAATTTTGCCGCCGGATATGGTAAAAACGAAAAATTGGCCACGATTTTTTCAGCAATCGCCGAGGCGCGACAGCAAGACGTTAAGCCCAAGGGCATTCCTGCACGGATATGCGACACCCACTGCTTGCACTCGTGGTATCGACGGCCCTCTTGGCGGGCTGCACGAGTTCATCGCCGGACGAGCAGGATGGCGTGAGCGTCATCACCGACCCCAACGACTT
Source organism: Thermoplasmatota archaeon (assembly GCA_041624075.1). GTDB lineage: Archaea > Thermoplasmatota > E2 > JACPAO01 > JAHFTW01 > JBFJVP01. The sequence goes on from JBFJVP010000323.1 coordinate 2,153, forward strand.
CAGTTACCTCAACGACACGCGGCCGGACCAGCGGGCTCACGTGCACGACTACTGGAACGGCGCCCAAGTGCTCGAAATCCTGGACCAGAGCGTCCGCTCTGGCACCGAGTGCATCACTAACGAAGGGTGCATCGTGGCTCGCTTCACGCCCCCGGCCAAGAGCATCATTCCCTTGGGCACCAAGCAAGTGGAGCTGGTCATCGATTGGACCGACTCGCCCCAAGCGATCTATGAACGACCCGAACTGTGGGTCAAGACCGCTGCTGACCGGGACTTGCAATCGATCGGCGAAGTGTCCTCTGGCGATGTCATTCTCCTTGATGTCGACAACGACCAGAACGACATCCCCCACCAGCGCCTGTCTGCCTGGCGCTTTGCCTTCTTTGTGCACAGCTACGAAGGCCAATACCTGCGCACCGACGGCATGGAGATCAACCTCCAGGTCCGCGCCTTCAGGGGCCTCGAGATTCCCGCCTTCCCCGGCCACCCCGACCTTTGGGGCAACCAGACCAGCCTGAGCCTCATCGAAGGCCGCGACTGGTTCACGGCGGCTCGTCTAATCGGCCACGGGGCGGATGACTCAACGACGTACGGAACCGGTTCCGCGCACTTCCCGTTTGCTCCCGACAACCAGACCATCGTTCCATTCAACGCCCAGGCCATCGAAGTGGTCATGGAGTACGACTGGGACACGCCTCATGGACTGGAACTGTACTACCATGGCGCTGACACGTGGAACTGGACCCTGGCGCCGGTGGAGTCGGACGACGGGTCCGTGAGGGTCCACCGCATTCCCGTGGGCGCGGCGGGCGACTCGCCGTACTCCACGCAGAGCCTGTGGGAATTCTGGCTGCGCGCCGACGGCGGGGCGCCGCTGCTTGGCGATGGCGTGCATCGCGGCGCCACCAGTGTAACGGCCACGGTGCACCGCACCTGAGGTGGGCTTGCAGCATACTTGGTGCAAGTTTACCCGCCGCTCTGCGGCCTGTTCATTAACGATGTGCAAATGATTTGGTTATGGAATCTTCACGACTCCTGAAAGCCAGTGCCCTGATCTCCGTTGCCTGCATGCTGGGTGCTGGCGTGGCCAGCGTCCCCGCAGCCGCCTCGCCTGACGGTTGGATCACCAACGTCTCCGGCGGCTTGATCCTGATCGGGCACAGTTGCGACTTTTACGAAAAGCCCGCAGGGTTTGGCATGGACATCTGGATGCGGTGCTGTGAATACTGGACTGATGCCTACGGCCAAGAACGCGTCAATTGCTGGGATGTCTTCTTCACTCACATCCCTGGCGTCATGGAGCCCGGTGACGTTGAGGTCCACAGCGCCGCCGTAGCTGCGGGCTTGGTAGTCAACCCCCACACGGCAAGCGTTCGTCCGACCGTGAGTGTCAGCACGTAGGCACGCCCTTTTGCTTTCCCTTCTTTCATCTTGAGCCACGTCGCCGCCTTCGAACTTTTTCACGGGCACGTCCGGTGGCCAAGAGTCTGCTGCGCTGTCATCCCTAGTCGTGGGGGCATGGCACGCCAGCCATTGCTTGGCACGCCTGGCGGCGTTGGAGCACGATGGCGACATGGGGCAGTTGCTGCCGTGTTGGGTGCCTGCAACGCCTGCCATTGCTTCATCGACCCGCCTGGCTGCCGGTCGGTAGGCGTCCTGCCCTCCCCGTAATCCAGGCGCTGTCCGGATCGTAGAACCTCAGCGGCGCGGCGGCCCACTCGCCAGCGTAGTCTAC
>JBFJVP010000324.1:0-3867 GCA_041624075.1 Thermoplasmatota archaeon
CCCGGGTGCTGTTGCGCCATGCGGGCATCGTGTTCGTGACCCACTTCGTCGTTTTTCTGCCGCTCATGAGTGTCGAGGCTGCCGTGGGAATCGTCGTCATCGCGGCGAGTCACTTGGGCATTGATTGGGTGAAGCAGCGCGTGCAGGCCAGGACGGAGCGCCGCTTGTGGCCCTTCCTGGTGGATCAGGCGGCGCATGTGGCCGTCCTCGTGGTGGTGGCGCGGTTCCTGGACGCCGCAGCGGTGTTCTTGTGGCCCAACGTGGCGGCGGATGCCGCGCTCCTGACGACGGAGGTTCTAGCCGTCGCGGCACTCGTCTTCAACGTCCACGGCGGCGCCGCCATCGTGCGCTTCACGCTGGGGGAGGTGGGTGCGAACGCAGCGACGCCGGACGGTCGAGGTTTTGCCATCGGCGTCTTGGAGCGGTGGCTGGTGCTCCTGTTGGCGTTAGCTGGGCAGTGGGCCGCCGTAGGCCTCGTGCTCGCCGCCAAGTCGTTGGCGCGCTTCGAGCAGTTGAAGGACCGCGATTTCGCCGAATATTACCTGGTTGGAACGTTGACAAGTGTCTTGGTGGCGGTGATGAGTGCCATGGCGGTTCTGGCCCAAGCCTGAGTCTCGCGAGCGTGCCGACAGCAGCGCGGGTATCGGGGTGTTGACAGTGGGCTGGGCCGTCGCCTGGCGCTGACAGAAAGTTTTCTTGTCTCTTACCATATACTAAATAATGGCGGCCCCTTCTCTCGCGCATGTCATGTGGAGGCCAGGTATGGGGTATCGGCACAGCAAAGATCGACGGTAAAGGCAAGGGGGCGAAAGCGGCCGCCCTCAACGAGGCCACCATCGAGGCACAGCACCAGGCGGCAAACCGCTGCATGGGAGTGGGCGGCTGCGGCCAAGGCAAGCGCTGTGCCTTCGTCCAAACAGGCCTTCTCTCATCAACGGCGGAAACCCAAGGCGTTGAGTGCCTCCAAGCCATTTCCTACGGGAACTGCAAGTGCATCGACGAGTGAACGCGCTTCGCATGGGGCGCGGGCGGTAGGGCGCAGGTTCGCCGCCGTGCAATTCTGAAAATTATCTGCATCCAAACCCCAACCGGGACGAGTAGGCTCTGTTCTCTGCGGGACCGCCTGTGCCCACGGTTCTCACACACCACGGGGGCGCCGCATGAGTCCCGAAATCACACATCCGGCGAAGGCCGCGCGCGCTGCGGGCCTTGCCCGCGGCAAAAGTTTCAACCATGCGCCGGGGGGCCATGGTGGCCGTGGGCCTGCACTATACCCTGACGGCCCGGCTGCTGGACCCCCCGGGCTCGATCGCCCGCGGCGCAGCTTCCGTTGTGTGGTTGTTCTGCGACGCCATGCGAAACCCCACAGTAGATGCGGCAGCCGTGCGGCCCACGGCCTTTGACGCCACCGGCCAGGCGAACGCTGCTCTGAGAGACGACGCCGGCATCAGCCGCCCCAGAGGACTTCGTCCGCTAGAATGGGCGGCACGAACCCGCGCCCCATACTCTGCGTCGGCCAGTGAGCTAGGACCCACGCAGTCGGAGTTCATTGACCGTCCGCGCCGCCACGTCCGATTCGTGGAACGGCAACGCAATCCATTCACCCGCCGCGTACAGCTCCGTCTGGTCCGCTCGGTGCGTGCTGGCGTCGTGGGGCGATTGGCTGTAACTCAAGAGCGCGTGGGCAACGGGCCCACGCTCGTCCCACGTCACAGTCTGCATGTACGAATTGCCATGCACGGGGTCGCCGAAACCACGGCCGGGCTCGAACGGGAACGAAATGTAACTTGGTGAGCCCACGTCGCTGTGGGCGCCCGGAATGGGGATGGAGGCGCCAGCGCGCTCCACGAACCGGGTCTCGGCGACACTCGCGTCAGGAGCCAATCCGGCTCCGGCCAGCAGGGTGACAGCGTCGGCCAACGCCGCGCGCACCCGGGGATCCGTTGCGACGTAGCCAGCAGGCGTGTCGACGGGGTCAGCGGGGTCAAACGGATTCTCCCAGGCGCGGGGCGCGCGCTGCCAGAACAACTCGAAGAGGGCAATGCCGCGGCTCTCGGGCTCGGCGCGCAGATCCCAGTTGGCCAACGCGTCGCAGGCCGCCGACAAGTCCACGGGCAAGCCGCTGGTAGTCAAGGCAAGGGGCACGGGGCACACCTGCTCCAGCACGGCAGCCACCACCCCGGCGGACTCCGGGTAGAAGAGCCGATTGGAGAACAGGCTCTCCTGCAACCGCCCGAGTGTCATCTTCGCGCAGTCGATGGCCGGATCGATGTCGCAGCCCCAGGCGGCGTTCCCGCGCTCGTTGGCCAAGACGTACCCCATTCGGGTCCGGCCGCTGCGCTCGGTCTCTTCGTCGCCGATCATCAGCGAATAACCCGTCAGCGGGTGGTCCGGGTTGGCCAGCCAATAGGAGTCGTTGCTGTTGATGAGCCAGTCACGCGTCTTGATGCGGGGCATTTCGCCAGGGGCAAAGGCGCCACCCCACGGGTTGTCGAGCCAGTCGCATTCACTGCGCGAACCATCAAACACGGGAAGCCGCGCAGCCTCCAAGAGCGCCCGACCAACCGGCGTGTTGCACGCCTCAATGCGTTGGTTGGAGTAATCCGGCACGATGGAAACATCGCCATAGAACGCCGTTCCATCAGGCGCCGCCGCGATGGTGTTCACCCAGGGAATTCCATGCGTGTCCAACAGGGCCGCCTCGAACTCCTCGAAGGACTCTGCCGTGTTCCAGCGGAAGAACGTCTCCACGGTGCGGTTGTTGCGCCCATTGGCGTCCTGCAAAGCATACGCCTTGCCAGCAGTCCACAACAGACCAACGTCTTGCCCGGCCAGGCCCGCCACCGGCACTTCCACGATGGGGCCGTAGCGGCTGAAGTAGAACGTGTGGCTCACGGGCCCGTCGGGCGTCTGGATCGTTACCTCTCGGGCCTCCATGGATTCCACCGCGCCGTCCACGATGTACGAGGTCGGATCACCTGGAACGAGGCTCAACTCGTGCAACGAGAAGCGCCAGCCAGTCGACACCGTGTGCGTCCACGCCACCGCGTCATTGAAACCGATCAAGGGCAACGGGATGCCCAGCAGACTCGCCCCCATGGAATCCACCACCCCTGGAATCGTCACGTGGAACATGTGGAACCGCTCCGGCCCCTCCCACGGAAAATGGGGATTGCCAAGCAGCATCCCGCGACCATTGGCAGTCATGTCGCCGCCAAACGCATACCCGTTGGAGCCGAGGCCCAGGTTCTCCGACGACGGCACGACATCCGCCAGCCCCCGCGCCGACGCCACGGGATCAGGATCCACTACCTGGGCCCCGGGTGCCGGCGGCGAAGCCCCCACCATGTACGGCGCAAAGTAGTACCCCGATGCAATCAACAACAACTTGTCGAACCGGTTGCGAACGTCATCCATCGTGATCGGCCTGAGCCACGCAGCGCCACGGCATTCCTCAGGCACAGCGGCCCCCGGCGTGTCCCACAGGAACCGGTTGTAGCCCGCCACGTAGCCTTCCTGCAAGGCCCGCGTCTCCGCGCGCGGCCAATCCACCACCGAATCCACGAGATCCGGGTGCTCCTGTAGCAGCGTAAAGAAAAGGTCACTCTCCCGATTCGAATACGACTGCCCATTGCTGGTCCACCCATGGCGCCCATCGGCGCCAAAGTACAGACTTCGCTGACCCGCCACCGTCACGTATTCCTCAGCAATCGTACACAGGTAATCCCTCGCCCCCGCATACCCGTAACCGTACCCAAGACTCCCCCAATCATCCGCCTTGATGTGAGGAATTCCAAAGTCGGTCCAACGAATTGTGGCATCGTACCGGCTGTCGGCTGGACCAAGGCAGCCTGCTCCCAGCAAGAG
>JBFJVP010000325.1:0-3852 GCA_041624075.1 Thermoplasmatota archaeon
ATGGTTGCGGCCAACGCCGCAGGAACACCATGTACGCCCCATGCACCACGATCGCCTCGGAGTTTTCCTGCAAGAACTTCCGCAAGTCGTCGGCGTCGGGGTGCTCCCGGGCCGCCGCAAGCGCCGCCGACAACGGAAACGGGTGATCGATGTTGCCCTCCGGCATGCCCTCGGGTGCCAGCGGGGCATATTCCAATTCAGGTGCCAACGGCAGGTTGGCGGCTGGTCCGGCCGACGAGGCCAGCGGGACCGTGCCGCGCTTGAATTGATTCAATCGCAGTACGTGGTACAAGCTCCCATCATCTTGGTCCTGAACGGCGATCTTGACGGGGTATGGCAGACTCGCGTTGAGCCAGACGTAGATGTAAGTCGGGTTCCTAGTCGTCGAGAACATGACGGTTTCGATGCCGCCAAGGTTCTCGACACCCACGGCACGAAAAACCTCGCCCGGCGCCCAGTAGGCTTCCCAACTACAATCCCTGAAGGGAACGACCGGCTGGTCGAGTGGCAAGGACGCGCCGTGGTACTCGGATCGGTGCCCACATGGCTCGTGAAAGCCACCGGATGAGATGAACTTGGTTTGTCGACTCGCCTGGTGTTCGCCCGCGCCGCTTTCCGCATGGAGGTAGCTGTAGCTGATCATTTGACCTGTGACGGCGTCAAAGCCGTACGTTGGCGGCGCGTACGCCTCCAGCTTTCCCGCATCGGTTGGTGCCCACGGAATCGTTTCCAAGCGGTTGACAAAGTGCGGCTTGCCCACCACGTCGTACTGGACTTCAGGCGGAAGCCAGGCAAACTCATACAGCAGCCGCTGGGGTTCAACGACCTCCACAGCCCCGCCATCCACCCGAACCATGGTCAACGTGTAGGCGCCCGCGTCGCCCACCAGGGGCTCAGGCAGGTGCATGGCATCCGGCAGGCCATTCGGCGCGCCGTCGTTGGCGGAAACGAAGCCCAACGCCCCTACAAAGAGGCCCGACAGAAACAGGGCGAGGGCGGTTGCATTGAGGACACGGAACCACGTTGGCTTGGTCATGAATCCACCAGGGCCGACCTTCCTTCATAGGTAGGGCGGGACGATCCTTGAACCATCGGGGATGATCTTCGAACCCAGAAGCGGGTTCTGTTATCTGAAGGTTGGCGGGTTTCATCCTAGCGCCCTGGGGCGAAGATTGCTGCAGAGGGCGCGGATTCGGGTTTGGCCGCTTTCCGTGTCGGTGCCGCTGCGGCGCTTGAACTGATGCACGCTCGTGGCTGCCGGGCCCGGCGGCCAGGGACCGTTTGGCTGGACCGTTCAACCCGGAATCACGTGACTGCCGACCAGCCCTCGGGAGGTACGCCCCCTGAGAAGAGACTCACGACCACATGAAACTCGACGTTCGTCGCAACCACTGGCCCGTCCGGGTAGGCACTCAGACGCACACCTTGGGGCAAGCCCATCCAGGTTTTTCGCGGCAACACCAGCGCACCCCCATCCTCCAGCCGCTCGCTGTGGGTCCAATGGTCGCCGTTGAGGCTGATGGAGAGCGCGGGCGGCCGCTGATCAAGACCGGCCGGTCCTTTGGTGAACGCCTCGATCACCATGGCGTCGACGTCCCGATCCAGTGTCACGTCCCATTGCCGTTGCGCACACGACGGCGGCAAGCAGAATCCTGGCACCGCTTCGGCAAAGCCACGCAGCATCCGCGTGGTTACATGCACATCCGACGCCGTGGGGTCCGGCAGTTGGATTCGAACAGTCGAGCGCTCGGACTCAACCGCCCGGAACCCCACTTGCAGGGGCGCATGTCCGTCAGCTAGCACGATCAGGATGTTCCAACCGGGTAGGGCTGGCCACAGGTTGAAGCCGCCGTGGACCGTTGTGGCATTGGCGTCGCTCGCCGGGAGGCGAATTTCGGCGCCATGCACGGGGTTGCCCTCGTGATCGAGCAGCACGCCCACCACGCGAGCCACGCCTTGTGGGGCCACATCGAGGATCTCGGCGGTTTTTCCAAGTTGGTCTGTGGGCTCATCTGGCAGCGGGGCAACGCAGCCGGCCAGGAACATGCCGAGTACGAGCAAATGGCAGCGCATGCCGCCAACGGTCTCCGTGGCGGTTTAAGCAACATAGTCGCATTTGCCAACTGCGGCGAGATTTCTTCTCGCGCCCGATGCATGCGCGGACCGTTTTGCTGCTCCGTCGCCAATGCCTAGGCCGGTGTCAGGCCCTTTTCCGCCGCCGAATCCTGCGCCAGCCGGGGATCGGGGCAATCGAAGGTCTGCCAGGCAACGACGTGAATCGCCCCGCCGGGATATGCCACGCCATCATTGGCCAGGTACACGGTAAATTCCACTTGGCTCTCGTCCTGCGCGTTGCCCAGGGAAATGCTCAGTGGCGATGGGCCCGACAGCACGTGAGTCTCGTTGCCTTCGTACACCTCGATTTCTAACTCGGCGTCGAAATCCCAGGCCCACTCAAGATCCAGTGAGGTTCGGTTGGCGTACTCGTCCACGCGAATGGACCCTCCTGTACCGGATTTGGCGCCCAGAAGCGTCGCATATGAGAAGGAAAAATCCGTGTACGTTTCGCGCATGCGAGAGAATTCACTCTGGCAAGGTACCAGGGGCCGCGGGAAGGGTTCAGCCAAGCCTTCCAGGCGGACATGGCTGGGAGACTCCTCACCCACCAAAACCTCGCCCGCTCCACCGTTGGAACCCACGATCCCGGCCGCGCTGAATGAAAACGTCCAAGTTGCGTTGGCTTCAACTTCCACCGGATAGGCTGCAAGCAACTGCAATTCAAACCGCACGGTGTATTCGCCGGGTGGAATGCTCAGGCCCTCCGCCATGACGCAGGGGACGCCGATGAGGTATTGCGTCGTGGAATCCACCAGTTGCAGGCCCATGTGCCAGGCGCAGCGCCACCCATCCGGCCCTGGCACGGAGGTCAGGGGGATCTGCTCGGTAACTATCACGTGGAAGGTTGCCCAGCCGCCGTCAACGGTCGCCGGGTTTTGCATGGTGTACGTCCACTCTGCTTCAAGCAAATCGACTGCTCCGGCCGCTGGCGGCACGCCCGTGACGTTGTCAACGCCAAGATACAGGGGCTGCCATGTCTCCAGCGGCTCCCAGGCGACGCCTGGCGGCGCAGGGGGAAGCACTCCGTCTGTGGTCGTTTGGGGAATGTTGGCTGGTTCCGGCTCCTGCTCGACCGGGGACGTGCAACCGGCGGCGAGCACAAGCGCTGCCAGCAAACCGGCACGGAGGCCCCGAAGCATCATGGCTATGCCGCCCGAAGCAAGTTGAGCGCCGAGCCAGCCTCGAACCACTTGATCTGGTCCGCGTTCATGGTGTGCTTGGCCTCGAAGCGGTCCTCGCTGCCATCGGCGTGCTTGAGCACGACGGTGACCGGCTTGCCGGGCGCGAGCGCCTCGACGCCCTCGACGGTGATGCGGTCGTCCTCCTGGATCTTGTCGTAGTCCGCGGGGTCCGCGAAGGTCAGCGGCAGCATGCCCTGCTTCTTCAGGTTGGTCTCGTGGATGCGCGCGAAGCTCCTGACGAGCGCCACGGCGCCGCCCAGGTGGCGGGGCTCCATGGCAGCGTGCTCGCGGCTGGAGCCTTCGCCGTAGTTCTCGTCGCCAACCACGACCCAGTGGACGCCCTCGTTCTTGTAGTGGCGGGCCACCTCGGTGAACAGGCGGGTCTCGCCGTCGAGCTGGTCCTTGCCGCTGCCGGCCGCCTCGGTGAAGGCGTTGACGGCGCCCAAGAACAGGTTGTTGCTGATGTTGTCCAGGTGGCCGCGGTACTTGAGCCACGGGCCGGCCTGGCTGATGTGATCCGTGGTGCACTTGCCCTTGGCCTTCAGAAGCAGGG
>JBFJVP010000326.1:0-3845 GCA_041624075.1 Thermoplasmatota archaeon
ACGAGTGCGAGGGCCAACAGGGCACGCAACTTCATGGTCTTCGAGACGGCCTGTTACTCTGCGATGTTAAAAGGACTGTGCTACCACAGTCACGCATCGAGGCTGGCGGGCGTGGTCCGCAGTCCGTTGGTGGGACTCCGGCCGCATCAGGAGTAGGCCACCAGTGGGCGTCTGAAACCCTAAGAAGCCCCCCCTCGTGGCCGGGCGCGAACGCCATGTCTGGGGACCAGTTGGAGAAGTGGAGCGTCGATTTGGAGCAGCGCGTTGCGGCTGAAGTGGCCGCCGATCCGCTGCCGTTTGTAGGCGACGGCTCCCGGCCGGTTTGGTCCATTGACACGCCGCCGCCGTACCCCAGTGGAAAGTGGCACATTGGTGCCGTGGCGGGCTACAGCCTGATCGATGTGATTGCCCGTTCGAAGCGCATGGACGGGTACGATGTCCTGTTTCCGTGGGGCGTTGACCGCAACGGCATCAACATCGAGTTCGCTATCGAGAAGAAGTTCAAGAAGCGCATGCAGGACTGGGCCAAGGAGATGGGCCCGGTGGAGGGCCGTGCTGCCTTCAACGCGGCGTGCGAGGAGGCAATCTCGGAGTTCAGTGATGACATGGTGCGCATTGGCCAGCGCATCGGGTTGTCCTGCGTGTTCGAGTCTGGCTACAAGACGGACTCTCCCGAGTACCGTGCCTTCAGTCAGGCTCAATTCCTGAAGTTGTTCGAGGAGGGCTTGATCGTTGAGGAGTTGCGGCCCAACTCGTACGACCCCAAGCTGGGCACCACGATCGCCGATGCCGAGGTGTTCTACGAGGAACGCAAGACGCGCTTGAACCACGTCAAGTGGACGGTCAAGGAAACAGGCGAGACGGTGGTCATCTCCACCACGCGGCCGGAGTTGATCTGCGCGTGCCGGCAGGTGCTGGTGCACCCCGAAAACGAGGCGACCAAGCACTTGATTGGCAAGACCGCTGTGTTGCCGGTGGAGCGCGGCGACGGGTTGCCCCAGGAAGTGCCCATTGCAGCCAACACCCACGTCAAGACCGACTACGGCAGCGGCGTCATGATGGTGTGCTCGTTCGGCGACCAGGCGGACGTGTCGCTGTTTCGCGAGTTGGACCTGGAGCCCATTGCAGCCATTGGCATGGATGGCTGCATGACGGCCGCTGCTGGCAAGTATGAGGGCCTCAAGGTGGACGAGGCCAAGAAGCAGATCATCGAGGATCTGGAGGCGGCCGGCTTGATGGAGGGCCACGACGTCGTGGACCAGAAGTTCCCGATCTCGGAGCGCTCCAAGGCCCCCGTGGAGATCATCCTGCTCAAGGAGTGGTACGTCAAGCAGACCCACTGCACGGACGAGCTGCGCCGCATCGCCAACGACATGGACTTCGTGCCCTCCAAGCACCGCCAGCTCTTGTTGGACTGGATCGACACGGTGTCGATCGATTGGCCCATCAGCCGCCGGCGCTACTACCACACGGAGATTCCCCTGTGGCTGGTGGTGGACGGAGAGGGCAACGAGGCGCCGTACGTGGTGGTTCCGCCCTACGATGCTGCAGCCAAGCAGCACCCCTACTACCAGCCCTGGTGCCAGGAGCCGCCGGCGGGCAGCCATGTGGTCCACCGTGAAACGCGTCAGAGCCTGGGGTCCCTGGAGGAGTTCCTCGCTGGCCACCCGGACTTGAGTGTGCGGGGCGAGGCCAAGGTGTTCGACACCTGGATGGATTCGTCGGTTTCCAACCTGTACATCCTGAAGGACCACAGTGACAAGCCGTGGTTCGAGGACCACATTTGCTCGGCGCGCCCCCAGGGCCGTGACATCGTGCGCACGTGGCTGTACTACACGGCGCTCAAGACCCACTTGCTGCACGGGCGCAAGGCGTTCGAGACGGCGTGGATCCACGGCATGGGCATGGACAAGCATGGCCGCAAGATGAGCAAGTCCACTGGCAACGTCATCAACCCGGATGAGATTCTGGACAGGTTTGGCAGCGACGCGTTCCGCCTGTGGATCAGTGGTGAATGCACCATTGGGGATGACTTCCGCATCAACACCCAGAAGATCCAGGGCGCCAGCAAGTTCCTGCAGAAGCTGGCCAACGTGGCCAACTTCGTGCGCCGGTTCGAGGAGCCCCGCGAGCGGCCGGCCGCCTTGCACGCCGCCGACGAGTGGATCCTGGGCGAATTGGATGTCGTGATCCAGCAATCCGTGGCGGCGTACAAGGAGTTGGACTTCTTCACGCCCGCCAATGCGGTTCGCTCCTTCGTCTGGAACGTGTTTGCTCCCCACTACGTCGAGATGGTGAAGGGTCGCGCGTACGCCGGTGATGCGGCTGCCGCCTGGACCCTCAACGAGGTGGTGCGCCGCGTGTTGCTGCTGCTTGCGCCCATTTGCCCGTTCGTCACCCACTACTTGGGCAGCCGCGTTTACGAGTTGGACGTTCACCGGGCCGCCTTCCCGGAGCTCCTGGGCCTGGCGGCGCAGCCCGAGGTCACCCAGGCGGTGGAGGAGTTCAACAGCTTCGTGTGGAAGACCAAGAAGGACCAGGGCGTTGCGCTCAACGCGCCCATCGATGGGCTCGAAATCCCGGACCTGCTGGTTTCGATGAGCGATGTGCTGACGGACATGCACAAGCTGGAAGCAGTGGCGACGACCCCCACGGAGTAAGGTTGAGCCGTCCCGCCAGCGGCCTCCTGCTCGCCGCCGCAGCGTACGCAAGTTGGGGCTTGCTGAGTCCTGTTGGCAAGATTCTGCTCGCAGACTTTCCGCCCATGACGCTAAACGCGCTGCGGTTGAGCCTGGCGACACTCGTGCTGCTGCCCATCCTGCCGCGGCGTGCGTGGCGCGAGGGATTTCAGTTGCTGCGCCGGCCGGCGGTGGCGATTCTCCTGGTCTTCGGCGTGGGCGTGCAATTCACGTTGTTCCTGTACGCGGTCACCATGATCGATGCCACGTTCGCGACGCTGGGATTCTTCACCGCGCCCCTGTGGACGGCCATGGTGGCCCGGGTGCGGCTGGCGGAGCACGTCGGTCCGTGGTTTGCCCCAACGCTGGTTGCGATGCTTGGCGGGGCCTGGCTGGCATTGTTTGGGCTGGGCGGCGCCGCCGGCTTCCACTGGGGCGGCATGGCCCTGGCCATCGGCGCAGGCATCGGGTGGGCGATCTACTCGGTGGGACTCAAGGAGGTAGCTCCCGGGGCTCGCCTGCGCCCCCTGATGGCGGCGTCATTTGTTGCCAACACCGCCTACTTCGTGACTGGCGCGTTCCTGGTGGATCGGGCCTGGCCAGCATGGAGCGCCGTTACTCCCGTCGCATGGGCGTGGCTGGCCCTCTACGTGGCCATACCCACCACCGCCAGCCTGTTTCTCTTTGCCGCAGCGCTTCAGCGCGCGCCGGCCAGCGGCGTCAACCTGTTGGTGGGCATGGAGCTGGCTGCAACGGCTGGCTTCGCATGGCTGCTCTTGGGCGACGGCTTCGACGCCTGGCAGATCCTGGGGCTCGGCATCGTCATGGCTGCTGTCACCGCGTACCTGTGGAGTCGCAATCCCCGGCGCCGGGCCCGGCAGCGGGACAGGCGGCGCGGCGGAGTGTCGGCGAACCCTTGAAACACGAGTCCTGCTCGATGGCCCGTGGCCGACCAGCAAGCAGTCGCCCGGCAGGCCCAGGGTTTTGTCCTGGCTGCCATGGCTTACGCCGCATGGGGCTTGCTTGGCCCCGTGGGCAAGAAGCTGCTGGTGGACTTCGAGCCCATGACGTTGAACGCCGTGCGTTCCGTGATTGCACTGGTCGTGTTGCTCGCCGTCGCGGGGCGCCCCGCTCGCGCGGCGGCATGGCAGCTCATGCGCGAGCCCC
>JBFJVP010000327.1:0-3844 GCA_041624075.1 Thermoplasmatota archaeon
CGCCCTACCTGCGCGTGGTCGAGTCGGTGCAGCGATACGCCGGCGACCAAGCCACTGGTGCGGTACTGTTGGCGGCACAACTGGTCGCCAAGGGGGTGGCCGGCTTGGAGCGCGGTGTTCCGGCTGCGGCTGTTCTGGAGGGCTACCACTTGGCGTTGCGCCAGGCGCGGTCGGTTCTCTTGGCTCATGCCCGACCGGGCACGGCAGAAGAGGCCCTGGGCTCCGTGTCTGTTGACGCTCGCCACTGGGGCCCGGCCGTTGCCGCAGGGCTGGTGGACCAGGTGCGAGGCAACTCGGCGGTGCTGGATCTGGATCGCGTGGAGATTCGCGTGGAAACCGTAGCCGCCGAGTGGGACGATCCCCATAACAGGCGCCCCGTGACCTGGGCGCAAGGCGTCGTGGTGGAGCCTCAACTGGGTCCCCGACGGGGCCGCTACCCGGATGCGCGAGTGCTTGTGCTGGACGAGGGTCGGCTGTTTCATGCCCGCCGCGAGGGGATGACACGCAGGTTTTCCTCGGCCACCGATGGGGCGGCCAGCGCGGCAGCCGAGGAGGCTGAAATCAGGCGGGTTGTACGTCGCCTGGATGCGGCGGGGGTCCGATTGGTGGCGTGCCGTCGCAGCTTTGAGGACGTGGTTGCCGATGCCCTGGAAGCGGCGGGGCTACTGGTGTGGAAGGATGCCCCCGCCCAAGCCACCCGGCGCATCTGCGAGGCCACCGGCGCGACGGCTGCTCCTGATCTGCGCACATGGACGGCCGAGGATCTGGGTCAAGCAGACCTGGTGGCCCGGGCACCGCGAGATGGCTGGATGCTCGCTGGCCCAGGCGCCGCCTCGACGCTGCTAGTGCCTGCCGACGGGCCAACGATGGCTGCCTTGGCTCATGAGGAGGCCGAGCGAATCCTGCGCGCGGCGGGCTGCTACCTGGAAGATCCACGAGTCCTGCCCGGGGGCGGGCGCTGGCAGCGCGAGGTTCAAGCGGCGCTTCGGAAGGCTGCACCCCACGCGCCAGGCAAGGCTCCCCTGACCATGCAGGATTGCTCCGAGATCTTTGGTTGGCTTGCCGACCAGTTGGTCGCCAACGCTGGCCTGGACCCCCTGGATCTCCCTCTCTTGGACGACGCCGAGAACTGCTGGGACGGCTACAAGGCGGTGCGCCTCGGGCTGGAGGCGGCCTTCGAGGCGGCCACGTCGATTCTGCGCATCGACGCACGCCACACCCGACGGCCCAGCAGAACCGGGGACCTGCGGGGTTCGGACGCGGCCCGCGTGGGTCCGGCATCCGGGCGCTGGACCGACATTCCGCGCCACCAGTAGGTCCGGCAGCCGGAACCGCCTGTCATCAGCGTGATCAAAGCATTCGCGCGTGATGCACGGGGGATTCGCTCGCCGCGCCTACGCCGGCTTCGGGTGCTCCTTGAGGAACTCCCACATCCACTCCCCTACCGGGAGCTTGGTGTTCAAGCCATGGCCCGCGTCGTGAATCGTGGCCCCGACCACTGCGACGCCGCCTCCGTCGCTGTAGTGGCGCCACGTCACACTGCCCACCGGATCCTCGTATTCCGTCATGTTGGTCAAGCCATTGTAGTCGGCCCATAGCCCCACACCTTCGGAAAACGAGGGAAACTCCTGGCCCGATGCCTGACTCGTGGCGCCGCCTTCGAACGGGATGATTCGGTCATGGTCGCCGTGCAGCATCAGCACAGAGACACGCTCCTGCGGCTGCGGGATGAACTGGATCGCCTGGCCCGGGCCCGGTGAGGCGCCCACGGCGCCCGAGAGCGCGGCGATCGCGGCGATGCGATCCGGGTGGTGGGCGGCCATGGCGTGGGCCATCATGGCGCCACTGCTGATGCCCACCAGATAGACGCGATCCGGGTCCACCTCGTAAGCCCGCTCGAATTGATCCAGAATGGCACTCAGATACCCCAGATCATCGACGCCAGTAGCCCATGCCGCGTCACAACAGAAGCCAGCATTCCACGCGTGGGATGTCAGGCCTTCCGGGTACGCTGCGTTGGGATAGACCGCAATCACGCCGTCTTGCTCCGCCACGGCATCAAAGCCGGTTTGTGTCCGAATGGCGTTGGCACCAGTGCCCGCGCCGTGCAGCAGCATGACCAAGCCGACGCCCCCGGAGTCGTCCAAGTCGGGGGGCACATGGAAGAGGTACGGCCGCGCATGGCCATCAATGGTGACACTTCCCAAGGCCTCCCGCGGGTCCTCCTGCAAAAGACCCGCAAGCGGCCACTGGGTGAGTGCGAAGGCGGCTGCTCCTGCCAGGGCCAACAAGCCGACGAGCACGGCGATCTGGGCTGCCCTCGACCGCGCTCCACTCACAAGGTAACTCAGTGCCCCAGGGCTCATGGTGCTTGCGCTTCCACCACCTTGGAATGCCGCCCCTCGAAGAAGGACCAGAGAAGGTCCGTTGCGTGGACTTGGCCGTTGGGGGCCGGGCGCAGCGGGTTACCAAGACCGCCGGGCCAACCGTGCCCAGCGCCCTCGATGGCGGCAAAGAGAACCGACGCCTCCGTGCCGTGATAAGCAACCTGCGGCGATCCGTCGGGCAACTCGGACACTCGCCCCTCGTCATCGGCGTCGGCTGCCACGCGCCAAAACTCCACCGCCGAGGCCACCGGGGCAAACCACCAACCTGAGCCGTCGTCCTGGGCGCCGCCAGCAAAGGGAACCACCTGGTCGTTGGTGCCGTGCACGATGGCTACCGAGAGTGGCGCCACGGGCTCCGGCGTCCAGATGGCGCTGCCGGCGTCCGGCCCGCTGGCCACCGCACCTGCAACCACACCGATGGCCGCCAATTGGTGCGCCCGCAGAGCACCGTAATGGTAGGCCATCATCGCGCCGTTGGAGTGGCCCGCCATGTAGATCCGGGCTGGGTCAACGGGGTAGCCGGTTAGCAATTCATCCAACAAGGCATCAAGAAAAGCCACATCGTCCACGCCCCGTTCGAAGCCATAGCCACAGCAATGGCCGGCATTCCAGCCTTGGCCAATGTGACGAATCGGCCCCTGGGCGTCCGGAAACACAACGATGAATCCCTCATGGTCGGCGAGGGCCGTCCACTGACTCACCCGTGCAAACTGATGGCTCCAGCCACCAAGGGGATGCAGGGCCACCACCAGTGGTACGGGGGTCGCGGCGTCCAGGCTGGGCGGCACGTGCAGCAAGTACTCCCGCGCTTGGCCGTCGACGACCAATGTGTGATAGTCGCCGAAGTGGCTGGGCCCCCAGACAAACAGGGCCAGATTGGCGGCCCCACCAGCCAGCAGGATCGCCAGCACCAGCAGGCTCGTGCGAAACGCCAACCTCATGGTTCCACCACGCGAGGCTTGCCATAGAAACGTGGCGACAAGGAGGATGCTGGCGGCGAGCCCAGGCGCCCCCGCAGGGCCGGCACGGTAGCACGCGGCGCCTGCTTGGCCTCCCACCGCCGTGGCTGGTTTTGGCTGCGGGTCAGGATGTGCCGCCCAAGCCGTGTTGATCCACGCACCCGCTGCGAAAGTCTATCGCGTTCCAGAATCGCGGGATTCCGATGTCGCAGGCTACGGTCGCCGGATCTCGCGGGCATCCACGTCAATGATGTCTGGGTCGCGGGGGCCCTGGGCGCCCTCCCCGCCGTGATGTGGGCCTCGTCCATGCCCGGCGCCCCGCGGGTCGTGGCCACCCGCCTGCCCGCGCCGTCGTACGATCAAGCGCACGTTGGCACCCGCCTTCCCAAAGCGCGCAAAGGCGTATCCGGCAGGCACGAGCACGACGCCGGCTGCAAGCAGGACCACCACTGCAACCAGGAACGCAGCCACCTCGAAGATCAGCCAAGGCGCACACCA
>JBFJVP010000328.1:0-3831 GCA_041624075.1 Thermoplasmatota archaeon
CACGATCAATTGTGAACCCCGCCTCAGTCAAGGGGCCACCTGGTGTTGTCGTGATGTTAATAGGCGCCTCGACAACGGGCCGCGATGCAAGAGCCCCCAGTTGCTCGGGAAACACGGGATCGTCCACCAACCACCGAACCACGAGGTGCGGGTTACCCGGATTATTGCAGTTTCTGGGCGCGATGAAATTGTTGTGAGATTCGATGGCGAACCGTATCGGCCCGCGTTCCAGGTCACCCAAGCCCGCTCGATGGCACGAATAGAACTCATAGGCACTGCTGGGCGCCGTGGCCGCCGGTCCATTCCACTGGCTAGGTGGTTCAGGGTCCTCGGAAAACGGCGGCAAATCCACTCGCGCCCACACAGAATCACAATCCGTCAGGTGGAAGAACATGGGCGCTTCGAGAACGTGCTCCCGTAGATTATGGTCTTCATTGGCTGGCACCGGTCCTTCCCGCAGGTCGCTACAACCGGAAAACACACTCAGCGTAGTCAGTGCGAGCAAGGTTGTGACGCGCACGGCCTTTGGGGGATTTCTAGCACTCATGTTCACTTCACCGTCGCTTGCCGGAGACCTCGGCCTCCTTGGCTGCTGCGGCTAACGAGTGGCCAGCGCGGGGCTGGCGGCTCATCGGTTGCTCCATCTGCGGGCAATAAGGGGCCGGATTTTCCCCATTTATTTCATGCAATGCAACGCATTCCATTGGATCGCGTGGGACTTGCTTGCACGTTCCGTCGGCTGCAACGAATAGGCCGCCATCCGCAGGATCGCCCCCGGCCGCCAAGCAGGGCGGCAATGCAAGCGGCTGGAACTGGGTCGTCCCCCTGGCAACGGCTACGGAGTCTAAGCGACCGCCCGAACGCATCAATGCAACACCCGCATCGTCTTCATGACCCTACCCAACGGGGCTAACCATTAATGACACGAGCACACCCTATGGTGGCACGCCACGAAGTCGGGTGTTGGGGAGTAACCGGCGCTCTTCTCGGAAGCGGCAAGTCTGCCCGTGCGTCGCCGCACGTGTGAGGCGCCGTCGCTTTGCAGCTCACATGGCGGGGCGGCGGCGACTGGGGTAACTGCTCCGGGCGCGGCTGCTGCGACCGCCACTGCCCACGTACTGCGTCTTGCTCCTTGCCGCTGGGCGAGGGTGGTTCGCCCAGGGGCCCCATCGCCCCGCGCGCCCAGGCACGGCACGCCCAACCGACACCGCAGCCGTTATGCCCAAAACCCGTGTGGCGGCGCCATGGACCGGCAACTCCTGGAGGAGATCGCCCGCTCGATCGTGGCTGATGGCAAGGGAATCCTGGCCGCAGACGAGTCGACGCCCACGTGCACCAAGCGCTTCAAGGGCATCGGCGTCGAATCGACTGAAACCACTCGCCGCGACTACCGGCAGATGCTGTTTGAGACACCTGGCATCGAGAACTCGATCGGAGGCGTCATCCTGTTCGATGAGACCTTGCGCCAGGATGCATCGGATGGCCGCCCGTTGCGGACGTTGCTGGCGGACAAGGGCGTCTTCCCCGGCATCAAGGTGGACACTGGCGCCAAGCCGTTGGCCAACCATCCCGGCGAGAAGATCACGGAGGGGCTTGACGGCCTGCGGGAGCGTTTGGCCGAGTACGCTGAGATGGGCGCCAAATTCGCCAAGTGGCGCGCCGTGATCACCATCGGCGACGGCATGCCCAGCAACGCTTGCCTGGTGGGCAACAGCCACGGCCTTGCCCGCTACGCGGCCCTCTGCCAGGAGGCTGGTATCGTCCCCATCGTGGAGCCCGAGGTCTTGATGGATGGCGACCACGACATCGATGTGTGCGAGGAGATCACCCGCGCGGCCTGGGACATGCTCTTTGGCGCTCTGAAGGACGCGGACGTTCACCTTCCGGGCATCCTGCTCAAGCCCAGCATGATCATCAGCGGCAAGGACGCCCCCAACCGTGCCGGCCCCGAGGAGGTCGCCGAGCGCACTGCCCTGGCCTTGCTGGACTGCGTGCCCGCCAGTGTTCCGGGCGTCGTCTTCCTGTCGGGCGGCCAGAGCCCCGAGGAAGCTACCGAGCACCTGCGCTTGATGAACGAGCAATACACGTTCCCCTGGAAGCTCAGCTTCAGCTATGGCCGCGCGCTCCAGCAGCCGGCGCTTCAGGCTTGGGCCGGTAACAACGCCAACAACGCCACTGCGCAGGCCGCCCTCAAGGAGCGCTGCGAGGCCAACCGCGCCGCGGCACTGGGCAAGAAGTTCGTGGCTGCGTAAGCCTCCCTGCAGCGTGTGCCGTTCCGGCGGTCCTGATGATCGCCCTCGCGTTTGCCCTCTCTATCCTCGGCGAGAAGTACATCCTGATCCGGCTGTTAAGACGAGATCTGCCGAATTTGTTCAGTGGCGATTCCTTTACGAAGCAGACGCTCAGGTTCGCCTGGCGCTCACCATGGTTGGGTGGGCCCGCGCCGCGCTACTGCTCCTCACCCCCACCGGCGCGGAACAGGTACCGGGTTAGACTGTTACGGCCGCCCTGTGAGCGACGGCGTTGCTGACGATCGTGATCTCCCGGGGGCGGCACTTGTCGTGCGCGGTTGAGGTGGCGACCCTCGAAGCCCTTCTCGTCGAATTCGTGTCTTGAGGGTTATGTGGCAAGGGTGTCTGGGACGCAAAATGACGACGGCGGGACCAGCGCCGGAAAAGTTGGTCGGGGGAAGGGGAGAAAGCGGAGGGGTGCGGCCGTGGCCGCGCTACGTCGGGTTGGATCTAGCCGTCGTTAATGTGAACGCAGTAGTACAACCCGTTGCTGCCGAAATTGCAGTGTTCGGGCCAGTCGCTGCCGCTCCAAGCACAGTACCCCTGATTGACGACATTGGTTTCGCCAGCGCAGACCTCAATCCAGCCCTGCCCTTCCACATAGTTGGCCGTGGCCGTCGGAGTCAGTGTTACGGCGAAGGCCAAAGCGAACAGCGTTGCGGTTGCAATTTTACGATACATCATAATACCTCTGTGCTGTCCCGGGGACGAATCGTTCAACGTATAACAATAATGGTTTAATCAACGATATTTGGATTGTGGGCAAAGGAGGCCGGCCGCAGGCAGCAGACGATGGTCCGTCGGTCGTCGCGCCCCGCGTTGGGCGGCTCGGCGCCACTCAGTTCCATCCCGCCGGTCTCGTCAGGGCACCGGCTAGCTTGCCGTTCACGTTCAGCCACTGCCTGCGCGCTACGCATGCGGCTGGGCGCTCCGGAGCTTGGCGATCTGGGGCTCCGCGTCCGGGTGGCTTCGCATGCCGGCGCCTGGCTTGTCGAATCCCTGCTGGATTTGCGTGGGAAGCAACGCCGTCTGGCTCGGCCGGTTGGATCTGCGGCAGATGACCATGCAACCGACCGCCGATCCCTGATGTACGTCGGCATGCCAATATCACGGCCTACTGGCGAGGCCTTTTCTGTCCCTTCCAGTGTTGGAGGCCATGGTTAACCGCGCATGTTTGGCTGCGCTCTGCATGGCCCTGGCAGCGCTTGCAGGCTGTACCGAGCCAACCGGTCCCGGGCCCAAGGAGGAACCGCCGGACGCGGGGCCGGGCGCAGGCGTGCAGACTCGATCCCTTGAGTTCCAATCGATTGCCGGTGTCGGCACGGTTCTGGTCGACAGTGCCGGCAGGACGTTATACGTGTTCACCGACGACGAAGCCGGCCTCAGCACGTGCTTGGGCAGTTGCCTCGTCAACTGGCCTCCCGTTTTGGCCAGCCAGGCGCCGCCTGCACCGCCGGTCGTGGCTGGTGATCTGGATGTGATCCAGCGCGCCGACGGCACGATGCAACTGGCCTACAAGGGGCTCCCCCTGTACTATTAC
>JBFJVP010000329.1:0-3819 GCA_041624075.1 Thermoplasmatota archaeon
CTGCGCGCCCTGGGGCCGGACAAGGTGGGCGTGGCTTACTGTCAACCTGACCGGATGCTCGCCGCGCTGCGCTTTGTCTCCGTGTTCCCGGGCCGCGGCAGGACGCTCATGATTGCTGATCTGTCCTTCGACCCGCGCAAGTTCGATGAGATCGTCGATGCGTGCCGTGCGGTGCGCGATGCTGGCTGGCGCATTGAGTGGCGCGACCATCACCACAAGCAGTGGGAGGGCCTGGAGTTGGATCGCATGCGCGAGCACTTGGCTGTCTTGACGGTCAACGATGACGCAACGGAGAGTGGGGCCAGCCTCCAGCAGCAGGCGCTGGCTCCCGATGACGATTTCTTGAAGCGCTTCGCCGAAACTGTGCGCGACCGGGACATCTGGCGCAATGAGACGCCGGATTCGGAAACCCTGGAGTACGCGATCACGTACATGGGAACGGATGCGTTCACCCAACACTTCCTGGACGCGCCGGCCGATGGGCCGGTGGTGGATGAGGTGATCGAGGCGGCCGCCCAGGCACAACGGGAGCGCCAAGTGGACGACACGCAAACGCTGGCACAGTCCGCCGTGTGTCGCACGACGGCCCAAGGCGAGCAGGCTTGCGTTGTGTACGGCTGGCTGCCCAAGAACGTTGGATTGCACAAGCTCCTGGAGGACGGCTGCACGGTGGCCGCCAACGTCCGACCCAATGGCAAGATGAGCATCCGCAGCCGCAAGGGCGCGGAGGTGTGCCACCTGATTGCGCGTGAGTTCGACGGCGGTGGACACCCCAACGCCAGCGGCGCCGACTTGGGCCTCAAGGGGTTGCCGTACTGGTGGTATGTGCTGCGGCGCGGTCGCGTGGCGCGGTCCCAGCAGGTCCTTGATGCCGCGATCCGTCATCTCGAGGCACGCCAACGGGGCGAGTAATGGCCAAGATTCGTCCCGCCCGCGGCCGCCTTGAGGGTGCCGAGGTCATCGTGGACGACGAGGCGTCTGCCAATCGTTTGTACAACAAGGGTTTCGCCGGCCGGCCCCTGTCGGGCAACCGGTTGGCCTTGAGTCTGGTGGAGGCGGCCTATGCCATTGAGCGCGGGCGCTTGGTGCTTCACCTCGATGGCGGGGCAGGCCGGCGCAATCGTGGCCCGGCAACCGTCGCAGAACTGCTGGTGCTGGGTTCACAAGCTGGTGCTGCGGACGTGGAGGTGGGTTACCTTGCCTACCGGGACCTGAGGGAGCGGGGCCTTGTGGTGCGCGAGGACCCCGATGAGGAGGGCGCCTTTCTGCTCTGGGACCGTGGACAGTCGCCGCCCCAGCCCCATGCGCGCCGTTTGCGGGCCCTGGGGGAGCGCGACCCCTTGCTGGTTGGCAACCTGGGCGACTGGGTGGGGGACATCCTGTGTGTGGTGGACGAAGACGGTGCGGTGACGCACTATTTGGTTGAATCCGCTCAACCCGAAGGTACGCGGCCTGCTGGCTCGCTACCGCGCGCGCGAGGTGAACTATTGGCTGACCGGGTCGTGGTGGAGGATGCTGAGGCGGCGGCGGCCTGGTGGACTGCTGAATTCCTCGGAACCCGCCAGGGGGACAAGCTGTTTCTGAGCTTGACCGAGGCGGCCTCCCTGATGCAAAGGGGAGTGCTGAGTCTGGGCAGCACGGATTTCGCCACACTAGAAGCCCACGCGAGGGGTCGGCAACACCACTATACGCGGACCAAGCCCGTGTACGAAGCGCTCCGTGCCGCAGGAGTGGTCGCCAAAAGCGGATTCAAGTTCGGTGCACACCTGCGGGGCTACCGCGACGACCCGGATTCGGTGCATGCTGAATGGCTCGTCCATGCCAGCCAGCCGGAGGACCGACTCCACTGGTCCGAGATTAGCCGAGGTGTTCGTCTGGCCCACGGGGTGCGCAAGCAATTCCTTGTCGCCATCGTCCAACAGGGCTCGGTCGATCTGGTCGGTCTTTCTTGGTACCGCCCGTAAGGAGAGTGAAAGGAACGGGCCAACGCCTGTTCGAGCATCGCCAAGAGCCCCAATCGGTATCCCTGGCCATGGTGCTTCATGTCCAGCCAGCGTGGATCGGGCCGGTCCTGGTGGCGTTGCTGGTAGCTGTTATGCCACCCGCATCCGGTGGACCGAGCGCTGCAAGCCCAGATCTGCGCATCGCAGAGCTGCTCTCCGATCCTGGCGAAGGCCCCGAGTTCATCGAGTTGTGGAACGCCGGAACCAGTGATGTTGACCTGCACGGCTGGACGGTCAGCGACTTGGCAGGCACGAGCTACACCTTCAGCCAGACCTGGATCATCGGCCCAAATGCCCGCGTCGTCCTCTGGAGCGGCTCGGGCGCCACAGACTCCGCTGCTGGCCCCGCATGGCGGCAAGGCACGGTCTGGAACAACGGGGGAGACGCAGCCAGCCTCACCAATCCACAGGGAGAACAAATCGATTGGCTGGGTTATGGTACGGGCCGCCGCGACCCACCCGACGGCTTCCAGGGGCGCGGCTACCCGGCAGCCCCCGAAGAGGGCCAATCCGTGGCGTGGCACGACGACCACTGGGAGCACGGCGACCCAACTCCTGGGGCCGCTCCTGGCGCCTCGGGCCACGCCACGCTTGGGGTGCTCAACGCGCAGCCGCTCGTGCGGTTCGTCAGCCCTCCAGAGGGCTACACGCCGGATCGCCCCGTTTCCCTTCAATTCCTGGTGGAGGATGGCAACGGGCCCGACGATCTGCACGCGTGGCGGCTCATGGATTTGCAGGGTGTACGCGGGGAGGGTAAAACGGTGGGCTTGCACCAGCTAGATTTGGATCCCCCCGCCGGCGGTGACTGGCGTTTGGAGCTGATGGCCGAGGATCGTGCTGGCGCAAAGACGACGGAAGTCCTCGTGCTGGTGCCGGATCTGGGACTGAGGGTTCTCCTGCCAGAAGGTCTACCCATTGCCATGCCGGCTCTTGAACCGGGAGCACGCAACACCACCACGCTCGATCCCTTTGGCATCGAAAACCGGGGGCGCGTCCCGCTGGTGCCGTTGATCGACATCTCGGAATTCCGCATGGGCCCGGCTCGGGTGGTCACGCTCGACAACCTCTGGATTGGGTTGCGTGACGCCACGGCCCCCAAGGACCACCCGATCCGATGGCACCCGTATGATCGGCAACTGACGGCCCTCCCGCCGTTGCAGCCCGGCACCGCGGTCGACGTCTGGCTACGCCTTGACAGCATTCCCCATGGCCTACCCGCCGGCGAGTATGCAACCAGCTTTTCGGTCGTCACATGAGCTGGGTTGGCCTGCTGATGGCAATCCTGGTCCTGCAAGCTGTTGTCGATGAACCGGCAGATCTGCGACTCGTTGCGCAGGGGCCAGAAAACAGTCCGTTCACTTGGCACCTGCCCAATGGAACGACCGAGACCGCCGGCAGCGGCGAGCCAGTAGTCCTTGGTGTGGCAGCCGGAACGCACTTGTTTTGGGTCGAAGGGCCCGACGACCACGACTGGGTGGCGCTGGCGCGACCCGAGTCTTACGGCGGGGGCGTCGCGCATGTCGAGGCCTGGGTTGCCCACCACCGTGGAGTGGAAGTGGAACCGGATGGGCCCTCCCTTGGCCATCGGCCTGCAGCGATCCTGCTGGTCACCGCTGGACTCGCCGCTGCCGCTGCGGCGGCCCGGCGATGACGCGCCCGCGGGATGTGGGTCCAAGCTGCACGGCGTGCTCATGCAGGGCAGGCCGTCGCAGCGTTGGACGGCCGCGCTTTTCAAGCGCTTGGCGTGGGTTGTGGGTTCTGAGGCTGGCCAAGGCACTGCGTGCCTCGGCCGCGGCGGGACGGCCGCGCTTTTCAA
>JBFJVP010000330.1:0-3812 GCA_041624075.1 Thermoplasmatota archaeon
GCCGATCCCCGGCAAATCGACACCTCGGCGCCCCCCGCCCACCCTATCCTGACCAACGATGTGTTTCCATGATGACCACCCATCCAACGACGCCTGCCAGCCCTCCAGCCACCCAAATCGTTGACCCCCTGCGCCTCGACCAAGCCTTCCTCGTGGCCGTACAGCAAACCTGCGGTGACAGCGGCGTTGAATTGGTTCGATTCTTGGCAGCCAACGGCCCGACGACGAATGTTGACCTGCTCGAGATGCACCCGCACCATTCGTCCCCGAGCCTCCACCGCTGCCTGTACGCCTTGTTCCAGATGCAGGTCGCCAACTACCGGTGTTCAACAGACAGCAAGGGGTGGATCACGTTCACGTGGTACCTGACGGGGGACGGCCTCTGGCGAAGCCTGCGGCGGCGCGTGGAGTCCCAGCTGCGCGCCGCGCGCGCCCAGCTTCAGTTGCAACGCGACAACCAGTTTTTTCGCTGCGCACGGGGCCACCGGCGCTTGTGCTTCAACGATGCGATGGCTCGCAGCTTCCAATGCCCACGGTGCCACGGAGCCATGCTCATGAGCGATGGTGCGCGGGTCGATCAATTGCTCAAGGCCAACATTCGCCACATGAACGTCCGATTGACGCTCCTCGATCACCCCTGGGCCACAGCCTAGGGCTCGCTGGCGCCGACAACTCCCTTGGCGGGCCATACCACAGGCCTCAAGTTCATAAACCAGCCATCGGAGGCTGATGGATCACCAGGTTCACGTCTTCAACCACCACGCACACCATTATGCACGGGACGAGGACCGATGGTACCAGGTACGGTTTGCTGAGTTTCTCGCCGAAAAGGCAGCGGGCCGCCGCGTGGGCCTGGTGGATGTGGGAGGCGGAAGCGGTGTGTTCGCCAAACTGGCCTTGAAGCACGCCGACGTGGATGCAACGGTACTGGACCCCTCCCAGGCAATGCTGGACACGGTGGACGATGCACGAATCCAGACTCGGGTGGGGCGCCTGCCGGAGGACATTGGCACTGGCGCTCCACATGATTTCTTGCACGTCAGCGAAGTCATGCACCACATTGTCGGCCCCACGGTGCGGGCGTCGAAGAAGCAGTGTCTGGCATCGCTTGAGGCGCTGCACGATTCGCTGGCCGATGACGGATACATGTTCATGTCGGAGCTGTACTACGAGAGTTTCGTGGCGCCGCGCCTGAGCCGATGGTTCATTTTTTGGCTTCTGAAGGCCCAGAACAGGCTTCGCTTCCGGATCCCGAAGGAAGATTTCCTGCTGGACTTGCTAGTCTGCTTCTACACGCGCAAGGAACTGGACCGCCTGCTCGACCAGGCTGGTTTCGAGATGCTGCACCAAATCACGGACAAGGGCAAGGTTTCGCCCCTGGAACGCCTGGCGCTGCTGCGCCGGCGGGGTGCTCGGCACATGGTCCTGGCCAAGAAGGGCCGCAAGGCGACGTAGCGCCCACGATAGAAACGCCCCACGACGCAAGCATTTAGTATCGCGTGGTTTTGGAAATCTGATGGCAACCCGGCGTGTGCTGGTGGTTGAAGGTGGCGGCATGAAGGCCTCCTTCGCCAACGGGGTCCTTTCTGCCTTCGAGGAAGCTCAAGTGCCTGCGTGGCACGCCGTCGTGGGAACGTCGGCTGGCGGCGCGCTGGCGGCGTGGTACAGTGCAGGCCAATCCCGGTACGCGGAGCACACGTGGCGTTACGCGGAGGATCCGCGCATCGTAAACCTGCGCCGGGCCTTGTTGATGCAGGGGCCCTTTATGGACCACGAGAAGCTGTTTGACGTGGTCTACCGGCATGAACATCCCCTGGATGTCGAAGCGCTAGCCAAGGCACCGTGGCCGGTCATTGTCACGGTGGCGGATATCCACAAGGGCACCTGCGAGTACCCGGACATTCGCCAGGGCGATGCTATCGAGTGGCTCAAGGCGACGGGCCGGCTGCCGTTTGGGTCGGGTGGGCCGGTTGTGGTGGCAGGCCGTGCCTACATCGATGGCGGAACCCTTGACCCGATTCCTGTCAAGTACGCCGTCGAGCAACTGGGCGCCCGCGAGGTGGTGTTGATCAAGAATCAGCCGCCGGGGCCAGTGCGTCCGGATCCCCGGTTGCTGCTGGAGTTGGCGGGCCGCCGCTTCCCGAGGCTGAAGCACGGAATCGTCAACCACCACCGTTACAAGGAGGAGGCCATGGAGTACGCGGCCAATCCTCCGCCCGGCGTGAAGGTGCGAACCATTCACCCGGGCCAGCACACGGGCTTGACTCGGTTCAGCCGAGACATGGAGCGCGTCTACGAGGTCTTGGAGCAGGGGCGCGCTGCGGGCAGGGCCTTGGTGGCTGACTTCAATGGGTCCGGGGATGTCACGCCTGAGGCGCTGGCTGTTGCCAGCCCTGGGCGGAGCCGCTGACGGCGGCCCTGTCGAGCCGGGCTGTGCCGGCTTCGTCGCGTCGCACAAACGCCAGGGTTGTTGGATTTGAGACATTCTGCCTGCGGCGAGTCAGCCCGTCTGCCAACGGTTGAATAGGATGTGCGAAAGCTCGCCGTTGAACAATGGTCACAGCAAGCGTCATCGGCGCCCGCGGCTACTTGGGCCGCGAACTCATGCGCATCCTCGTCCAACACCCGGATGTAGAGCGCGTTCAACCGGTCTCCACCACCCAGGCCGGCCGGCAATACGCCGAATTGGTTCCCTCGTTCCGGCACATGCCGGACTTGGAGGTGGTTCCAGTCCAGGATGCAGGCGACGCCGATGTCGCCTTCCTGGCCACGCCGGGCGGCGAGGCCGCCAAGCTGGTTCCCGAACTGGAGGCGCGAGGTACACGCTTGTGCGTGGACCTGTCGCGGGATCACCGCCTGGAAGCCCTGGACACGTCGGCGCCCGCCGACAACGGGATCGCCAGCAATGGCAAGAACTGGGTGTACGGCTTGGCGGATGTCACCCCCCTGCCTCCCGGCACGCGGCGCGTGGCCAACCCTGGCTGCTACCCGACGGCCAGCCTGCTGGCCAGCCATGGTGCGCTTGCGGCGGACCTGGTGAGCGATGGCCCCATCATCGCGGACGGCAAGAGCGGCGTTTCCGGCGCCGGCGTCAGTCCCCGTGCGGACCTGCACTACCCGGAGCAGAACGAGAGCGTGCGGGCCTACAACGTGCTGGGCCACGACCACACGGCCGAGATTCGCCATGCTGCGCGCCGGATGAACGGCGGCACCGACCGGCCCGTCCGATTCACGCCCCACCTGGTGCCCCAGACCCGGGGCCTGCTAAGCACCGTCTACCTGCCCCTGCGCGACGGCGTCGATGCCGGCGCCGTGGCCGAAGCCTACGAGCGCGCCACCGCTGACAGCACATTCGTCCACTTGGTCGACGAGCCCGACACCGGCCACGTGCGCGGCTCCAACCACGCAAACATTGCGGTGGACGTTGATGAAGAGGCCATGATCGCTGTGGCTCGTTGCTCCATTGACAACCTAGTCAAGGGGGGCGCGGGACAAGCAGTGCAGTGCATGAACCAGTCGCTGGGCCTGCCCGAGGACGCCGGCCTGCGAGCCCCCGGGGGAACCCCGTAATGCCACAATTGGTCCAGCCAGACGGTGTACTCGCCGTGCCCGGCTTCAGGGCGATGGGTGTCCACGCGGGCTTGAAGAAAGAGCGCCCCGACGTGGGCTTGATCGTCTGTGACGGTCCCAGCCCCGCCGGCGCCGCGGTGTCCACCCAGAACGCCTTCGCCGCTGCACCAGTTCACGTGAGTCGCCAGCACGTCGCCAACGGTGATGTGCGTGCCATCGTGGTCAACAGTGGCAACGCCAAC
>JBFJVP010000331.1:0-3766 GCA_041624075.1 Thermoplasmatota archaeon
CGCCAGCTCAGTGCACACTGCTCCTTGGCCGCTGACTCGCGGGTCGCATGGGGCTGCTTGGGGCAGACGTCGCTGCCAGCAGGACTGGTTCAACGGGCAACGAGGGGCGGCTAGCCTAGCCCCAACTAGACCGTCACCGCAGCCTGCTTGCCGGGGGGCAGACCGTAGTACTTCTTGGCCTTCAGGATCGCCACGACCTTCTTCATCGTCCCATCAGGGTCGGACGGATCGGCCGTGAGGATCTCCGTCTGGCCAACACCCCGCGTGCCCTTGACGTGCTCCGTTGCCTGCTGCTGGAGCTTGGCAAACGCATCGCCCTTCTGGGCAGTGGGCTCGATGTGGATGAACACATCCACCATCTCCCGCTCCGCGCCGTAACGCGTGTACAGCGTCCCGCGCTCGATCTGCACGGCCGCGTCGTGGCGTTCAGCCTTGGGAACCCGCTTGCCGTACACATCCAGGTTGGCGCAGTGAATCAGCACCTCCCGTTGGCTCAGCACCGGCTCGATGCTGCCGCCCACTTGCAGGCGACCGGGGTGCCAGCGCACCTGGCCCTTGCCAACGCCTTCGAAGCGCTCTTGCAGTTCGGGGCCGCCTCCAAACAGACGTACATCGTGGCCGTCGGTGAGCAACGCACGCACGATTGCCTCTCCAGTGGGGTTTCCGGCACCGGTCACCAGGGCTCGCATCGGGGCCGCCGATGACACCCCCTGAAAAGAACTTGCGGGCCGGCCCCGCAGAGCCGTCCGGCGCCCTCGCCCCGCCGCTGACTCCGCGCCCCGGCGCGCGGCCCGACCAGTGCTGCCCTACACACCGGTGCCTCGTCGTCGACCGGGCGCCGCCACGCAACGCCCCCGTTTCGACAGCATCGCCACGATGGGATGTCGAAATCGGCGGGTCTTTCAGATGGGGCCACCATACGACTTTTATATGATTTGAGCCGGGTCAACGGCTGGAGTGGTTCCATGAAGAAACCCGTCATTCTGACTCTCTCGGTCACGGCCGTGTTGGTGATTACCGCACTGGCCGGCTTGGCCCTGCAATCGAGCTTCGAGGACCAAGAAGCTCCCGATGGTCTGCACCACGAAACGCACCAGCAGTCGCTCGCCGCGATTCCCGAGTACCGGCCGCCCGCCCCCAATGGAGGCAGCGATCACGAACACGATGGCGACAACCCCGCCCCAAGCGACAAGGATGTGGGTGCCAGCGAGGAAGCCCTCAAAGGCAGCACTGCCGGCGACGAGCCCGGCCAACAGCTTGGCATGCAACGCCCGTCCTTCCCTCCTGCTGAAGGCCGGGTGCCCACCGCCAGCGACGCCCGCAACCTGGAACAGCTTCGCAGCATCGTCATCCGCGGCGACAGTGAAGCCACCCCCGAAGCAGGCATCCGCCTCGGCTCGGGAACCCTTACCGACCCCTTCGTCATCTCTGACTACTACGTGACCGGCGACCTGTTCTTGGCCGACACCGACGCGTGCTACGTCATCAAGAACAACTACATCGGCGGCCAGTTGACGCTCAACTGGAACGCCCAGTGCGTCCACGTCCACCACAACTTCGTGCGCGACCTGCGCGTCAACGAAAACGTCGACCGCACCGGCTACGCGACGGGCGGCTTGCTGGAGTACAACAAGATCGAGTACATCGGGCAACTGCGCCACTATGACGGCGAATTCCGTTACAACGTGGTCGGCCCCCGGACGAGCAACTCGATGTGGGACGACATCTTGGAAACGGTTCCGTGGATCTTCGCCCACGATCCACGCGTCGCCAACGTTGACGGCTTCAACCAAGGCCTGATCCACCACAACACGTTCTACGGCAGCGTCGACCTGGATCTGCACGGCCACCACCACGGCACCGGCTTCTACGCGCCCCACAGCCACTACCACGGCGAGGAGAGTGGGCGCGACATGCCCCACGACCACACGCTCCGCTGGACGAGTGTGTTCTTCACCGACAACGAAGTCATCGACCCCGACGGTTACGGGCTTCGCTATGAAGACCGCAACCACGCTGGTGACGACCGCACTGCTCGCTCCGAGGACGAAGACGACTTGGAACTGGAGCACCAGCACTTCACCCGCGTCGTGCTGGCCCGCAACGCCATCCAGGATGCCGGCTTGTTCGTGGATGTCTTTAACGCCGACGACCGCAACCACTACACGCGCAACCCTGGCTGGCTTGAGATCCGTGAAAACACGATCGACTTCAAGGCGCCTGATTCCGAGGACCTGCTGGGCCTGGAGTTCCCGTGGTGGAACGAGCCCTACGAGCGCACCGCCGCGCTGCGGGTGTTCGCGGCCAAGGAAGTCACCATGGTCGTCGAAGGCAACAGCATCTCGTACCAGGATACGGAGCGCCAGGCGGGGCCCCTTTCGGTGGTCAACAACTTGTGGGGTTACAATGACATTCACCCCACGGCCATCGATGTGCGCCTCATCAAGGATGCCGACATCACGATCGCGGACAACACGGCCCGTGGCTTCACCATCGGCGTGCGCGCCCACGAATTCGACGAACTCACGGTGTGGCGCCTGGCGGGCAACGACTTCGGGTCAGCCAAGCACCCCGTCTTCTACGACGACTCGGTCCAAAACGCTCCAGACGGCGAATAGCCTGGATCAATCCCTTCACCTTTTCTTCTTGTCATTTTGACAATTCCAATAGCCCCCCATCCGCAAATTGAGACTCTTTGCCCGGGCCAGGCTCGGGGCGTGGAATCTGATTGATTTTCGTGCAGTAGCTGCGTTTTTTTGCAATTCCTTGGCAGATTTCACGGCCGGCCTGGGGCCTACCCGTCATTTTGCGCAGAACGCGTCACCGCCAGCACCCAGATGGCTGCTGAAACTGCACATTTCTTATGGTGTCTCTGCGCGGCGTATCTGCATTAACCAAAAACGATAACCCCTGGATTTGGGCTGGTCCGTGCTCGAAGCCATGCGGTCCACCGGTTTCGTCCCACTTAGCGTAGCGCTGCTGCTGACCCTCTCCCTGGCCCCACTTGCCGGCGCTGGGGGAATCGATGAGGCGTTCGAAGCTTGCGACCTTTACTTGCCACCCCATGGACATGCTCCTGGTGATGGGCACACCCACTCACACGCAAGCAACACCACCTACCCTCCCAGTGACCCGTGCAATCAAAGCGGGCTCTTCGCGCGATCTGAATTTTTCAAACCGCCAACAGGCGCCATTCCCACATACAACGAGGCACTGGGGATGCCCACCTATCAGATCATTCGAATCCTCGGCGATGACGCTTGGGATAACCCGATTGTCCAACATGGTCCCGCACTCAACATTCCTGGGTCTGGCACCGAAGAAGATCCCTACATCATCGAAGGCATCCACGTGCGAAACGTGCTCAAGATCCAAAACACCGAAGCGTGCTTCGTGATTCGAAACAATTATTTTAGCGACCACCAGGTTCGGGGCGAAACACCCTTTGAGACCCGCCGGGAAATGGCGCAGATCCAACTCAATTACAATGGCGAATGCGTCCACGTCTACCGGAATCACCTGGCCGATGCGGTCGCCAACGCCGCCACCGAGCGAACGGAATACTCCACCGGCGGCCTGTGGGAGGATAATGAAATCGAACACCTGAACATGTTTCGGCACTTCTCCGGCGAATTCCGCAACAACACCATCGGCACCCCCACGGGCAATAACTACGTGAACCCCCATGCCACCGGCATGCTGGAGCACCGCCTGGCGAACTTCGACGGATTCTATCAGGCGCGTATCCACAACAACACGTTCTACG
>JBFJVP010000332.1:0-3746 GCA_041624075.1 Thermoplasmatota archaeon
ACGGTGACGAAGCGGGTGTTCACGCCCTCGTGGGCCAGCGCGGCGGCCATCTGGGCTCCTTGATCGTAGGGAACCAATCCGTCGTACAGGGCATGGATGATGTAGACGGCGTCCAAGTCTGTGAAGTCGGCGGCGCGCTGGGCGGGACTGCGACGGGCAAACTCCTCCGGGCAGGCGTGGAAGGGGCACCCCGTGTCCCGTTCGATTGCGTCGGCGGCTGCCGGCAGGGCGGCCCGCGCCTCCGCCCAGGTCTCATGCAACTGGGTGACGCCTTCGACATCGAACCAGATGTCGTACAAGTCCGATTCGGCCACTGCGGTTCCACTGATGGCGCCGCCCAGGCTGACGCCGAAGGCAATGACACGCTCGATGGCGAACCCTGCGCCTGCCAGGCGTGCCAGGGCACCTTCGGTGGCCAAGTTCATGTCCTGGGCACCGCGCAGAACGGGGAAACCGGAGTTGTCACGGAAATCCATGGCGACTGCGGCGGCTCCGTGGGAAACGACCGCTTGCATGTGGGGCCACCAGGAGCCGGTTGCGTTGTGGCGGTAACCATGGGCCATTACGACCAATGTGTCGACGCCTGTCGGGTCGGCAGGGTAGGCCAGGAAGGCGTCAACGGTCGCGTGGGACACGTCGTGACGGTCCAGCCACGGTTCGTCGCGCAGCGTCCACGTCTCATCGGGCTGCCATTGGCCCACGGCTGTCAGTTGCGGGATGAACAGCAGCGCCACGGCTACCGCCAAGATTGGCCTTACCACCATAGATGATGGAGAAACGCTAGGGGGTCAGGAGGTTTGTGGTCGGCGCTCTGCGGCCAGCCCGCCCCGGCCTAGGACCATGCCGGGCGCTTGGCGGCGTGCCGGCGACCCCTCCCAATCGCTAAACTGCCGCCGGGGTATCCAGCAGGCGTGACTCAGACTCCGATCTTCGTGCTCGGCACGCCCCGCGCCGGGACCACGCTGCTGCGGGTGATGCTCGACGGCCACCCCCGCCTGTTTTCGCCGCCGGAAATGGTCCTTGCTCCCTTCGCCGACATGCGGGAGCGCCAGAAGGTCCTCAGCCAGCGGTTCTGGGAGAAAGGTGGCCTGCGCAACGCGCTGATGCACGCCATGGGCGTATCCGTGGAGCAGGCCAAGGCCCTTGAGGAGTCTTGGCTGGACCTGGACACGCCCGCGGTCTACGAGAAGATCCAGGCCGCCCTGGGCGACCGCATCCTGGTGGACAAGTGCCCCCACCTGTGCGCTGACGCGGCGGCGCTGGCCCGGCTCACCGACTGGTACCCGAACGCCAGGTTCGTGTGGATCGTGCGCCACCCCGGCTCCGTCATCCGCAGCGTGCAACACATGGCCCACCACGAGGTTCTCTTGCAGGGCTACGACGCCACGCCGGAGACGCTCTGGCACTTGGGCAACAACAACATCGAGCAATTCCTGGCCACCCTCGACGACAAGCAGTGGGTACGCTTGCGCTACGAGGACCTGGTACTGGAGCCAGAGGCCACCATGAAGGCGGTGCTGGACGCCCTAGACCTCCCGTTCGACGAGGCGGTCTTGGAGCCCTACACCGGCGACCGCATGCGGGAAGGCCCCCCCGGAGCCCGCCCCGTGGGGGATCCCAACATGGCCAGTCACGGCCGCATCAAGCCGGAACTGGCCACCAAGTGGTTGGCGGGCTTTGACGCCACAACCGTCGATGAGGCCACGCGGGCCATGGCGGACCGCTTCGGCTACGACCTGGACGCCCTGCCACCGCCGCCCATGAAGGCCGTCAGTAACGGCATGGAGGATCTGTGGGAAACCATGACGCGGCTGGAGGCGGGCATGCGAGCCCCGACCGACTTGGACGCCGTCGAAGGACGGCGCTTCCTGTTACGCATCCTGGCCGGCAGCATCGACGCCTGCATCGAACAGGACGACGTCACCCACCCCACATTCATGCAGGCGGAAGGCCCCACGCGCAAGATGTTCGGGGACTGCCCCGACGCCGATTACCGCCGCGCCTCCATCCTCCTGAAGGACGGCGGAGCCTACCGCATCCGTGGCACCATCCCGCCCGGCACGGCTCACGCCGGCATCCACCTCTACAGAAGAGGCGGCCTGCCTGGGCGCCACATGGATGATGAGCAACTTGGCGCGGACGACGCGGGCCGCTTCGATGTCTTGCTCCGGGGCCCCGACTCTGACGCCGAACTACCAGGCGCAACGGCGATCCTGGAGGGCCACGGCGATGAGACCACGATGCTGGTTCGCCAGTACTTCACGAACCGCGCCGACCAGCCGCCCCTGGACCTGCACATCGAGCGCCTCGATGCGGGCCGGCCCGTCACCCTATCCCCTGAGCGCATGGCAACTGGTCTGGCCCGGGCCAAGAAGATGCTGGAAGCTATCGTCCAACGTACGGTCCAAACCTATGAACGCAGCCACCAGGCCGCACTGCACCGGTTCATCGACGTACCCGCCGACGCGCTCTTTCCAACCAAGGGCAACGAGTACCGCGCCGCCTGGTTCAGCCTTGCAGAGGACCACATCATGATCATCCGGGGCCGCCTGCCCGAGGCGAGGTACTTCGGGTTCTGCCTCTACAACCAGTGGCTGGAGAGCTTCGACTACGAACGGCACCGCATCCACCTCAACCACGCCACCATGGAGGTCGCCGAGGACGGGTCGTTCGAGGTCGTCGTGGCCCCCAAGGACCCCGGGCACCCGAACTGGCTGGACACGGCCGGCCACGCCTCAGGTTACGTCGTGGCCAGGGCACTGCACGCTGACGGCATGCCTGAGCTGGATGTACAAGTCGTAACGCGAGCCGATTGGGAGCAGCATCACACCGCCGTGCCAGCATAGGTGGCCAGCGCAAGGATTTGGGGGCTGCCGCCCTCTTAACGACGGGGTGTCGCGCATCGGACTCGGAGACACGGTAGGGGCACAGGCATCCGCCGCTCCATGATTGGCGGGCTTCGACGCCCTCACAAAACATCCTTGCCAGTTCTTGGATAAAAAGTGAAGAAAAAGGGTGAAAAAAGCCTCCGCGCGGCCCCGGCTACGCCGACACAACCACGATGCCACGCATGTTCTGGTTCACGTGAGGCTTGCAGTAGTAACTGTAGATGCCCGGCTGCGAGAACTCCACCGTGAAGGTGGACTCCCCCGTCTCACCGGTCACTTGATCCCGCGTGGAGAGGAAGCCGCTGTCAAAGCCCGACTGGGGCCCGAAGCTGTAAACGCCCTCGCTGATCGTGTGGCAGCCCTGGGTCACGGTCCACTGGACCGCCTCGCCAGCGGAAATGAACGTGAACGGGTTGCCCGTCGCATCGTCACGGAACCGGTTGTTGCGCACATCCACCGTGGCGCCGATCGCCGCGCCCGCATCGCCGCGGTCATCCACATGGCAGTGGATCGCGCCATTAACCGGCGCGGCCGTGGCGATCAAGACTCCAGCCATGAAGATGGACAGTACGACAGCACGCAGGCGACTGGTCAGATTGGTTTGATTCACGAACCCACCAAGACGTGAAAGCGCAGGTCAACTTTTAGCATTGATTCGTGCGCCCCCGCGCGTCGGGGGAGCGGAACGGGGCCGCCGGGCGCCGGGTCCGCGGTCACGTCGGCCCCGCAACTGGAGAAACCTTTGAAGTCCTCAGCCGGCGCCAGGGAACCCGGTTGCCGAAGGCGGTCGCATTGAGCGGTTTGCTAGGCGCAAGGTCGGTGACGCACCGCATGAGCGGGCTCGACTCGACGACCGCT
>JBFJVP010000333.1:0-3744 GCA_041624075.1 Thermoplasmatota archaeon
CCATGCGTGGGGCCCCGCCAGCCCCGTCGGCAAGGCCTCCATGGCGTTGGCGAGATCATCCCCGACCTCAGCCAGACGCACCGCTCGGCAAGCTGCATCCTCACAATCAGCCATGCGGGCGGCAACATCGGCATACAGCCCCGTGACGCTCGGAGGCTCCTGCGGCTCCGCCGGCAGGACACTGCTGGCGGGTGCAGCAAGAAGCAAACTGAAAATGGCAATAAAAACAGACGCAGAGGGGCGCCCGGCAGCATTCGACATAAGCCGCGTAATGCTCGGCCGGGTTTTGGCTGCTTTGGCCACACAGGCCTGGCCCTCCAACGGCAACGCGCGGGGATTTTCACCTCCGAGCACCATGAATTGGGGTTCCGCGCCACGCGCTGCGCAGCCGTAGAACCTTAAGCCGCCCAACCATGTGGCCCGTGGTGGTATTCGTGGTTCGTCCAGCCTTCTTTGCTCCCATTGCACTTGTCTGCCTGCTGCTGTTGCCCGCAACGCTGGGCCAGAGCGACAACTCGCCGACACCGATGGGCACCCCCTTGCCTGGTCTGGGCGGTGTAACCGGCGACCCGGCGGATGTGGGGCGTTGGGTGGCGCCCTTCGACGGAGAGGTCCCCGCCATCAACATGGTCCTGCTCAACGATGGCCGCGTGCTCTACTGGAGTGGCGTTGAGGCCGACAATACCGACGGCGACACCGATTGGACCTTCTTCACATCGGAGCCCATCTGGGGCGAATCGCGCATCGTTGACTTTAGCACAGACCCGCCCACGGTCACCACACCCAACGACCCGCATGGGGCCGCCGGCGACCTGTTCTGCGCGGGCCAAACGATCCTGCCTGACGGCCGCGTTTTGACCATCGGCTCAAGCCAGTGGAAGACCATCCCGACCACCACGCCCTTCCTGACCGGCGGCGCCGACACGCGCATCTTCGATCCCGCCACCGACACCTGGACCCGGGCGCCGGACATGGGCTTTGGACGCTGGTACCCCAGCATCATCCAGACGGCCGACGGCAGCGCCCTGGCCATCAGTGGCATCACCAGCCTCACCAACCCGCTCACGCAAGTCGAGGAAATTGAACACTGGGACGGCGATGAAACGGGCTGGTCCACGATCGAAGACGCCGATCGGCTTCTGCCCCTGTACCCCCGGGTGACCCTGGTTCCTGGTGGCCCCTTGAAGGGTGACGTCTTCTACAACACGGTCGGCACACTCTGGGGCCCCTTCGGCGAGCACCCCCTGGAGGCGCTGTGGTTCCTGCAGCAAAGCTACGACACCGAGTCCAACTCGTGGCGGTTCCTGGGCCCCAGCGTCTTCGGCGTGAGGCAGCACGCCGCAAGCGTGATGCTCCCCCTGGACCCTGCAAAGGGGTACGCGCCCCAGTTCGTCACGTTTGGCGGCACCATTGAGCGTTCCACCGTCGCAACGGCTCTGACGGAGCTCAACGATCTGTCCACCGACCCGCCGACCAACGTTCCCGTTGCACCCATGAACTACGGCCGCTGGCACCTCAACGGCGTCGGCTTGCCCGATGGCACCGTGTTGGCCGTCGGTGGCGCCGTCTACGACAACGTGGTCGTGCACGGCCAGCCGGACATCCCCATCCTGGGCGCGGAAGTGTACGACCCCAAGGCCGACACCTGGACGGAGTTGGCCCCCATGGAGGTGCCCCGCATGTACCACTCCACCGCGTTGCTGCTGGCCGACGGCCGCGTGCTGGTGGGCGGCCATGTGCCCCTCCCCAACCCATTCCCCGCCGCCCGAGACACGTACAACCCGCAAGTCGTCGAGAGCCGCCTGGAAATCTTCGAGCCCCCGTACCTGTTCCGTGGCGAACGGCCGGTGATCAGCGCCGCCCCGTCGGAGATCGACTACGGCGCCGCCTTCACCGTGTCGGCCAGCATCGCCAATGGCCGCAGCGCCGACAGCGTCGTGCTGGTGCACCCGGGCTCCACGACCCACGCCTTTGACATGGCCCAGCGAACCATTGAGTTGGAGGTCGTGGCCGAAAACGGTAGCCAACTGACCCTCCGCGCACCGCCAGACGGCATCGTGGCGCCCCCGGGCCACTACATGCTGTTTGTCAACGGGCCTCACCCCGAGGGCCCGATTCCCAGCGAGGCAGCCTGGGTTCACCTCGACTAGTCCCAACACGCCACCGGCAACGGTTATCCGCTCCCCGCCGGGTGGGCGGGCCATGATGCGATCGTCGCCGCTACAGCCTGTTCTGAGCGTAGCTGCGGTTTTGGCCATGATCCTGCCCGGCTGCCTGACTGATGGCACCGAGGACACCGATTCCCAGCACGTCGATTGGGTGCCCAACGCCACGGCAGCCGCCGTAGGCCAGTGGCAGGAGCCCTTCGACGGCGGCGTTCCAGCCGTGAACCTGGTTCTGCTCAACAACGGGCGACTGTTGTATTGGAGCGGCGTTGAGCACAACCCCAACGACGGCCACAGCGACTGGACGTTCTTCACTAGCGCGCCCGTCAATGCCACTTCGCGGGTCCTGGACCTGAGTTCAGGCGAGCCCATCATCCTAGTGCCCGGCGACCCCGAAGGTGCTGGCGCCGACCTGTTCTGTGCTGGCCAAACCATCCTCGTCGATGGCAAGGTGCTCGCCATCGGCTCCACGATTTGGAACGCCATGCCGACGACGGACCCGTTCCTGTTTGGCGGCTCGGAGGCTCGCGTGTACGACCCCGAAACCAATGCCTGGACTCGCCTCCAGGACATGAACTTCGGGCGCTGGTATCCCACGCTGCTCAAGCAAGCCGACGGCACGCCCACGGCGTTTTCCGGCATCACGAGCCTGAGCAAGTTTGACACCCAGGTACGAGAAATCGAGCACTACGACATCGAAGCTGACGCCTGGAACGTCCAGGAAGGCGCCGACAAGCTCCTGCCGCTGTACCCCCGCGTGACGGTCGTGCCCGGCGGACCCCTCAAGGGCCATGTGTTCTACAACACCATCGGCACCCTGTGGGGACCCTTTGGTGAGCA
The DNA here is from genome assembly GCA_041624075.1 of Thermoplasmatota archaeon. Classification (GTDB taxonomy): domain Archaea; phylum Thermoplasmatota; class E2; order JACPAO01; family JAHFTW01; genus JBFJVP01. The sequence goes on from JBFJVP010000333.1 coordinate 3,006, forward strand.
CCCGGAACAACCCACGTGGAGCATCCAGAAGGCATTCGATGTCGCCAATGGGACCTGGACTGACTTGGACCGCTCGGTCTTCGGTGCCAGGCAGCACGCCAACAGCGTCATGGAGATCCTGGAGCCTGAGCGCGACTATGCGCCGAAGTTCGTCACCTTCGGCGGTACCCTGCAGCAAACCGTGGTGGCCATACCGTTCACTGAGGTGGCTGATCTTTCCACCAACCCGCCGAGCAACCGGCAGGTGGACAGCTTGGAGCATGCCCGCTGGCACGCCAATGGCGTCCTGTTGCCCAGTGGCGAGATTCTTGCCGTGGGCGGCGGACTGTACGACAACGTCGTGGTTCACGGACAACCCGACGTTCCCATCATGGAGGCGGAGTTGTACGACCCGGATTCCCAGACGTGGCGTACGCTGGCTCCCATGCAGGTACCACGCATGTACCACTCGACGGCGATTTTGCTGCCCGACGCCCGGGTCCTGGTGGCCGGCCACGTGCCGCTGCCCAACCCGTTCAAGGCCGCACGGGACACGTACAACCCGCAAGTCAACGAGACCCGCATGGAGATCTTCGAGCCGCCGTACCTGTTTCGGGGCCCCCGGCCCGTGATCGATGATGCGCCGGAAGTCATCGCCTACGGCCAGTCGTTCACGTTCAACGCGACACTTCCATCGGGACTCGATTCGGTCAACCTGTTCCACCCCGGCTCGACGACCCATGCCCTCGACATGGCCCAA
>JBFJVP010000334.1:0-3706 GCA_041624075.1 Thermoplasmatota archaeon
GCCGCGCCTGGCCGGGTTGGCCTTGACCTAGACGCCTTGCCGGAGGACGGCGCGGCCGAGGGTATTGAGCGCCTTGGGTTCGTTGCGACGCCGCTTGTCGACGGGTTGCCTACGCACCCCTATAACTTGGCGCTGGGAACGGACATCTTGGTGGCGTCGGTGGGGGCGCCCGCGCCGGGTTTGGCTCCGCCGATGCAGTTGGCGGTGTTCGACGTGTCGGTGCCGGAGGACCCGCGCTTGACGGCTCAGGTTCCCCTGCCTGGTGGCGGCGTGGAGGCGGTGGCCATCACGCCTGACGACCGGTTTGCGTTTCTTGGGACAGAGTTCGAGGGCGCTGTGGGAATCTGGACGTTCGATCTGCTTGCGCCCGAACCGATGCCGGCGCAATTCACGCCCATTGCAACGGAGGGCCCGCACAACATCCGCTACGCCGAGTTTGGCGGCAAGGAGTACATCTTGGCGAGCATCTCCCACGTTGCAACACCCTTGCAGGCGGCTGGCATGGGACAGGATCCGTTGCCCGTGGTGGATCTGCGCGTCGACATCTTTGAGTTTGACCGCCAGGCGCCTCCTTACAGTCCGATGCCGCTGATCTCGTCCTACCAGGCGGTCGATCCAGCCGGCGATGCTCGGGGTGTGCGTTTGGTTCACGACGCGGTCCATCAGACCCATCCGATCACGGGCCAGGATCTCATGTACGTGGCTCATTGGGATGCAGGTGTACGCATCGTGGACATCACGGACCCCTCGGCGCCGCAGGAGATCGGCGTCTTCGTTGACCCGTCGCCGACTGATTTCCTGATCATCCACACGGTCAAACCCCACCCGACGCTGATTGACGGCCGCCACATCACGGTCGCCACGAGCCAATGCGCGTACGCGCCCAAATCGGAGTGCCACCTGCGCGTGCTCGACACGACGGATCCGACCAACATTACCCAGATCGCGACGTGGCAATTGCCGGGGGGCGAGCACGGGGCAAGCATGACGACAGAGATCTTCGACCTGCAAAACGGCACCGTCATCGCGCCATGGGGCGGCGCGGGTGTGTGGGCACTGGATATCACGAGCCCGGCGCCGGCGATCCTCGGGTATGACCGCATGGAGGGCTTTGCCAACGCTGCGGCACTCAACGGTGATGTGTTCTACGTGGCGGATGCCCGGGCAGGAATCCATGTGCTGCGCCTAGCGTCGTAGGGCCCGCAATCTGGATCGGGCGCGTTACCTGTAGGCCATGGCGGGGCAAGGTCCAGGCTCACTAGAAGCCCTATATCGCGTGCGCCGGTCGAGGAGGTTGAAATGAGCAGGACCGGCGCCACTGGGCAATCCGCCGTCAGACCGGCGTTGCCCGCGTTGACAGGGCTGCGGTTCTTTGCGGCGGCGCATGTGCTGTTGTTCCACTATGTCGTGGGGGCGGGATTCGCGGTTCCGGCGTTCGTGATGACGGTGGCGTCCACGGGGCAGGCCGGCGTATCGATGTTCTTCGTCCTCTCCGGGTTCATCCTGACCTATGCCTACATGACTGCCGACGGAGGCCTTCGGGGCTCGGCGGCGTCCTTCTGGCGGGCCCGGGTGGCGCGGATCTACCCGGTGTACCTCTTTGCCTTGCTCGTGGCGTTCCCGTTGCTTCTGGGTGCATGGATGGTCAACTTCGGCCTGAGCCCGGGCGGCATCGCGCGGTTCTTGACTGTGCTTTTTGCCTCGCCGTTGCTCTTGCAGGCGTGGACGCCAGGTGCAGAACTGCAATGGAATGGACCAGGCTGGTCGCTCTCGGTCGAGGCGTTCTTCTATCTTGTTTTTCCATTTCTATTGCCCCGCCTGACTCGCATGCCCCTTCGCAGGGCATGGCTGCTGGCAGCCACGCTGTGGGCCGTTACGGCAGCACTGCGGGTGGCGCACGTCGGACTTGGCTGGGACCAGGACGACCTGCTGCGGGAGTTGTTCTACAAGCATCCGTTGCTGCGGCTGCCCGACTTCGTCGCGGGCATCGTTGCTTGTCGATGGTTCCTGGAACGCAACGTTGCATCGGGCAAGCTCGCCAACTCGAGTTGGCTGGCTGCGGTGTCCGGCGGTTTGTTGTTGCTTGTGCTTGGCACGCCCTGGGTTCCGCCCAATGCCATGAACACAACGTTGCTGATTCCCCTCTACGCGATGCTCTTTGTGGGCTTGACTGGCAGCGGGGCATTGACGAGGGTCGTGGGGTGCGCTCCTCTGCGGTACCTGGGCGAGATCAGCTACGCCCTCTACTTGCTGCACGCGCCTGTCCACGTGTACATCAGCCAGGCGGCGCCGATGGTACCTGGCTTGACCGCCGATGGTCCGGCCGTTGCTGTGCTTGCGACGGCGGCGTCCCTTGCCCTGGCTGCATTTGCCTACCGCTTCATCGAGATTCCATGGCGCACGCGGCTGCGCTCAAGCAGCTCCGCAGGCGAACCCCGTGAGCCGGCCGTGCCGCGTGCTCCAGTGGCTGGGCCTTAGTTGGGGGCTCTGGACCCCGCCTGGCACATGGGCCAGCAGGTTGCGACCGCTGGCCTCTTGTCCTGGCGCTTGCTGAACCAAGCCATGCGGCTTCTCCTGCTAGCCACGATCGGGTTGCTCTTGATGGGGCAAGCAGCCGGCCTGGTGCTGATCGACGAGCCGGCTTCGCGCGCCCTGGTTGGCGCCGAGGATGGTTGGCTTGTCTGGATGGAGGATGTTGGTGGCCAGGCGGCGCTGCGCGTGCGCCATGTGGACGACTTGGGGACTTCCCATGCGGCAGAGACGCTTGCTGGCACGGCGGAACTGGTGCGGGCAGCCGTGGGCGCCGGCCACGTCGCTGTGGTGGTATCGGACCAGCCGCCTGGCCCCCAGCGGCCCAAGGATCTCTGGGTCATGCCCCTAGATGGAGGCGCGGCCCGCAAGGTTGCCGAGGAGGCGGTGTTTCTCGGAGGGCCCCGTGGGGATGACGCTGGGCTTGTCTGGTCGACCTTTGATGGAAACCAGAGTCTGATCCACAGAGTCACGCGTGAGGGTACCAAGACGTTTGACGTGTCCGACCAAACGTGCCTCCTGCCCCAGGCATGGCCTGCAGGAAGCATGGTCGCGTGGACGGAGTTGGCAGTGCAAGGCTGCCCCCGGCCCGCATACCACGCATTTGATGTGGCCTCGCCTGACGACGTGATGCAGGTTCCCATCGAAGCCATCGCCCTGAACACGGGGAGCGGCTGGCTGAGCTTCGTTGGCTTCGCCCTCCACTCCGATGGCTGGTACATCTTTGGAGCCGCCAACCTGACGGGCGATCCGTGGAAGGTGGTGCCGACAACGATCCGGCCCCTCTGGGCCCAGGCGAGCGACGATCGGTTCGTGTGGTTGGAGAATCCTGAGGAACACCCTCCCCAGGACCGGCCGTACCGCTTGGCCGGCGTTGGGCAACGTTTCCTGGCGGGCGGGGGCCCCGGCTTCCTTGACGTGCAACTGGAGTACACCAGCCTGCCCGTTCTGGACGGCGATCGCCTCTACTACAACGGTGCGCAGAAGCACCTGGAAGCACTGGTTTTGCCGGGCCCAGCCGAGCCGAGGTCCGGCATTCCGTGGCCGAGCTTGGCCTTCAGCGTGGCCGTGTTGGCGGCACTGGCGGCTACGGGTCGCAGGGGAAGTTGATCCAGCCGGCAATGGTCAACATTCCAACGGAGGCCGGGCAGCTGGTGTTGGTCGGGTGGACGCAGGC
>JBFJVP010000335.1:0-3694 GCA_041624075.1 Thermoplasmatota archaeon
GCCGACCTGAAGGTCAATGGGCACATCTACGCCCACGGCTCGTCGCATGTCGGCGACGTGGCTGAGCCCGTCCTTGGCAACGACTTGCAACCGGGCGACGTCGTGGTCTCGGATGGCTTCGACGCGGCGGGCAAGCTTCAGGTCCGGCGTGCCACCGAGGCCTTGGACCGGATGGGTATCGGCGTGATCTCCACGAACCCGTCGGTCACGTTGGCCGGGTTGCCCACGGACACGCCCCTTGCGGTGAGCGGCATCGTCCCTGTGAAGATCGTGGGGCAAGTCGTCGCCGGCGATCTCCTGGCGTCCAGTTCGGTGCCGGGCCACGCCCAGGTCTGTCAACCGGCGTCGTGCGGCGGGGCGGTGATCGGGAAGGCGCTGGAGTCGGATGCGGACGGTGACGGCCTGGTTCGGATGATCGTGGGTCTTGGTTGAAGGTTGACTCGCTTTTTCCACTTCTTTCATGGCCAGACGGGCCCACAGGACGCAATCGCATGTGCGTAGATGCCAGGGGAAGCAGCGGCGAACCCGTTCACAACTGCTTTTTCCCTCATCCGTCCATCTTGTATCGTTGGCCAATCACACCGCGGATCCTGTGCCCCCGGAGAACGCCACGGCGCCACCTGCCGGCGAAGGCGGCGGAAGCTGGTTGCCGGATTGGCTGGATGGCTCCGTTGACGGCGTTCAAGACGTTGCCATCAAGTTGGTATGGTTCGCGGTCTTCGTCGTGGGGGGCTTGTTCGCGGGCCGCTTGTTGCGCTGGGCGTACGATAAGAGTTCACGGGCCGAGCCCACCAGTGGTCACTTGCTGATGGGCAAGATCATGGTCGTGACGGGGACCGTGATGGGAGCCAGTTTGGCGTTGTCCGCCGTGTACAACGTGAACCCGCTCAACCTGTTTGCGACGCTGGGTATCCTTTCGTTGGCCCTTGGTTTTGGGTTGCAGAACACGGTGGCCAACCTGGCGGCGGGCATCGGGTTGACCATGGACAAGCCGTTCGACGTGGGGGATCGCATTGAAGTGGGTCAGACCTGGGGGGACGTGGTTTCGATTGGTTTGCGCTCAACGCGGATTCTGACCACGTCTGGATCCCATGTGGTGATTCCCAATGCGATCCTGGACACCCAAGAGGTGTGGAACCACACCCATCACGGCAATACACACATGCGATTGGAGGTGGCTTTTGGCATCAGCTACGAGTCCAGTGTTCCGTTGGCGGAATCGCTGGCGTTGAAGGCTGCCCGGAGCCACCCTGCGGTGCTGGCGTACCCGGAGCCGGTGGTGCGAATGCGGGGCTTTGGGGACAGCTCGATCAACTTGGAGTTGCGGTGCTGGATCGATCGGGCCACGCGAAAGCCTGCTGTGGTGGATCGGCTGCTGCGGGACATCAAGGACGCCTTTGACGCGGGCGGAGTGGTGTTCCCGTTCCCCCAGCGAACCATCAGCCAGTTGGCCGATTTGCCCACGCCGGCCCCGACGCCGGATCACCTCAAGGGCGAGGCGGCGCGCAAGCCGGTTGTGGTGGTTTGTACGAGGGGGCGCCAGGCGGCAGAGGCACTGTCGGAGCGAGTGGTTGAGTTCGTGGGGAAACTGGATGCGCGGATGCTGGTTCTTCACGTGCGTCCGCCGCACCACGCGTTCCATCCCGCCGACGGCGAGGCGGCGGTCAACACATACATGGCCCGGGCGCAAGCGCTTGGTGTGCCGGCCAGCGGTACGCTGGAGGTGGGCGACTTTGCAGAGAAACTGGGGCGCATTGCCAGGGAGAGCGGTGCCAAGTTGATCATCTTGGGTGCAGCTCAAGCCTCGCGGATGAGTTTTGGCTGGCTACGCAACGAAGTCCAGCAGATTCGAAAGACGTCGCCTGTTCCCGTGGTCGTGTTGGGCAGCGGGAAACACGATGAGAAGCTGATTGACCACTGGCGCGGCGTGCTGTACCCGGTCCAGGAGGAACCGGCTCCTGATGAGGCGGCCCCGCACGAGGATCGGGGGGGCACGGACGAGGCAAGAGCCGGCTAGGGGTTGTCCGCCTCGGTGTTAGTGTTCGTCGGATTCGGGCAAGTCGGAAGGTGCCATGCGTCCCTGGACATTGACGAAGAGGCAGGGCCCCAGGTCGGTGAATTTGAACTCGCCTTTGTGGACCGGGCCGGCAAGGAGGCTGCACCGGGTGACGCCAACCGGCGCCACGAAGTGGCCACCGTCTCGAACCTGTGAAATGAGTTGGTCCGGGATTTCGGGAATGGCGCAGGTGACGTAGACGGCATCAAAGGGTGCATCGTCGGGGCAACCGTCGGCGCCGTCGCCAGCGATGACCCGGACGTCGATGCCCAGCAATTTCAGGTTCTCGCGGGCAAGTTGAGCCAACTCAGGAAGATACTCAATAGATACCACCAAGCCGTCATCGCCGACGATCTTCTTGGCGATGGCCGCATGGTACCCCGCACCCGTGCCGATCTCCAAGACCTTGTCACCTGGCTTGAGGTCCAAGGCGCACGTCATCATGGCCACCATGTGGGGAGCACTGATGGTCTGATTGAAGGCCAGCGGCAACGGCCGGTCCTCGTAAGCCATGGCGCGTACTTCGGGTGGTACGAAGAGATGACGGGGAACAGCCAACATGGCTTCCTCTACCAACGGATCGGTGAGGTAGTTGGCCATTTCCAGTTCGGCAATCAGAGCTTGGCGTTCTGATCGCCGCTCTTCAGCGACGTCCTGCATGCTGGTCAAGAGATGCTGCTCCATGGGGGATGAAGGTTGTGACTGGCCCCCAATGGCCCGCCAGTGGACCGGGCGCCTCGGAGCCCCCAGGGAACCAACCACCCGGCCCGAGTCCCCCGCCTACGACCCATCCGCCAGGATCTCTGCGACCTTGGCCTCCAAGACCTTGATCGGGACATCAGGAATCGACAACAACTGGGTCGTTCCAGCGTGACCCTTGCCTGATAATTTGCTAAACAGGAAGCCCGCATCCTGCAATTGTTTGAGGTACTTCCAGAACTGGGTGTGCCCCCGAGGCTGCTCCCCGAACTCCTCGCACAACAGGTGGTAGGTCTCCTCGGTCGAGCCAGTGGTGGTGTAGGCGCCGCCATCGCGGCCAAGCCGGCGACCCACAGCAAGCAGCACGAGCAGAGGGTGCCGGGGCAGGTGGCGTAGCTTGGTTTCCGTGACGACGCTGTACGTCTCGGCCTTGGCGGCGCGCACATGTTCCGGAGCCACCAGATCGGCGCGTTCATCGTCCGCCAGCAGGCCACTCTTCCAGAGCAATTCGATGCCGAGGCGAGCGTCGCCGGGGCCGCCACCGGAGCCACCTGGCACGTCGCCCGCGATGTCTGCGATGAGGCTCGTGGATTCGGGATCAACGGTGCCGGGCTGGAAGGCCAGTTGGACCCGTTGTTCCACGATGGATTCCATGTGGTCACGCGGGTAGGGGTCCAGTTTGAGGACGTTGCCGCGCTTGAACGTGGAGAGGGCCGCGTCGTCGAGGCTGTCGAGGACGTTCTGCTGACTCACCATGACCAGGCTGATGCCATGCCAGGAAGCGCCCACTTCATCGTTGAATCGGGTGAGATCGTAGACCAGGTTGCCGCCATCGGCACGAATCAGGGCATCCACTTCATCGAGGACGACGAGCAGGTGGCAGTCGCGGCGCTCCAGGAGCTGCCGCAGATCGCGGGCCATCTCGCCGACGCTGAAGCC
>JBFJVP010000336.1:0-3686 GCA_041624075.1 Thermoplasmatota archaeon
GCGCCCGCTTCGGTGTCTCCCCGCAGAGCCTGAAGAAAGGCAAGGCCGTCGTCATCAAGGTCGGCCAAGGCGCCAAACCCGGCGTCGGCGGCCACCTCCCCGCCCGCAAAGTCACCGACGTCATCCGCCGCACCCGCCGCATCCCCACCGGTCGCGACGCCATCAGCCCCGCACCCCACCACGACATCTACTCCATCGAGGACCTTGGCCAACGCATCGCCGCCCTCAAGCGCATGAGCGGCAAACCCGTCATCGTCAAGGTCGCCGCCACCAACTACGCGCCCTTCATCGCCTGCGGCGTGGCCCGCATGGGTGGCGACGGCATCATCCTGGATGGCGCGGGCGCCGGCACGGGCGCCTCCCCGAGCGTGATGAAGGACCACGTGGGCCTACCCATCGAGTACGCCACCGCCGGCGTGGACCAGATGCTGCGCAGCGAAGGCCTGCGCGACGGCTTCAGCGTCGTCTCGGCCGGCGCCGTCGCCAGCCCGCTGGACGCCGCCAAGCTCACGGCCCTCGGCGCCGACTGCGTGTCCATTGGAACGGGAAGCCTGGTGGCCATGGGCTGCATCATGGTGCACAAGTGCCACCTGGGCTCCTGCCCCGCGCTACTGACAACGCCGGCCCAGGACAAGCCCGAACGTGCACTGGATGTGGATTGGCTGACGCGGCTGCAAAGCAACCTGGTGCTCGGCTGGACCGAAGAAATGCAGGCAATCCTGCACGCCTTGGACCTGGAGCGCCTCACGGACCTGGTGGGGCGCCGCGACCTGCTTGGCGCCACCGGTCCCCTGGACCGGGACACGGCCGAACTGTTTGGTGTCATGGCCCCTGCCAGTGCCGCCACCTCCAGCCCCAAAGGGTCGACCCAGTTGTGGAACAAGCGACTCAGCGGCTGGACCCGTGAACTGGCCCGCGGCAAGGCGCCTGGCGAGGCACTCATCAGCAGCATGGGCTCGACGGCCGCGCCATTTGCCGAACCGGCCACGCGGCCCCTGGATCACTTGCGCATCGACGGCGCACAAGTCACCCGCCCTTCCATCGACAGCTACCGGGAGCCCGTGGCGACCCACCTGCGCCTGGCCGGCGGCATGCGCCTGGCCGCGCCGCTGATGCTGGTGGTGCCCCACGACCGCGCCGAACTGGCCGTTCCGGTAGCCGGCGCTGCGGCAGCACTCGGCTTGCTTGCCCGAACCCCCACCCCTTGGCCCGAGCAGGTGGCCGTGTACGGTGACCGGTGCCTGCGCCCCCACGACGACCCCCTGGATGCCCGCGACGGCGCAGAGGGGCCCCGCGTGTTGTGCGTGCCCAGCGGCGAAAGCGCCTTGGCCAGCCTGCCTCGTGACCGGCGCGACTTCGATGCCGTGCTGGTGGACGAGGATCTGCCCGCCGCCGACCCCATCCCCTTGGAGGTATTCATTGCGGAAGCGGATCGCGCCGCTGGCCCCCGCTCGCCCGACCTGCTGGCCAACTCCAGTCGCCTGCGCGGAGCCGGCGACGCGGCCAAGCTCGTGGCCCTGGGAGCCGCAGCCGTGGGCATGCCATCGGTCATCGACGAAGCCCTAAGCGGGCTGGACCACCCCGAAGCCCAGCGCGAAGCCCTCGAGTACCTGGCATTCGGACTGATGCGTGAAGTTCGCCTGCTGCTTGGCGCCGCCGGGTGTACCAGCATGCCCAGCATGCGCGGCAACAGGGAGCTGCTGCGCGCCGTGGACCTGGATCGCGCCGTGCGTCTGCGCCTCGGCGTCAAACCGGCGGGGTGGGGCTGATGGACAAGCATCACGTGCACGTGCCCCTGCCGCCTGACGAACTGCGTATCCGCGTGGTCCACCACACGCCCGGCCCGCCCGCGAGCCAGCGGCTCCAGCAACGCCTCCGCGAGCAAGGGGTGTTGGGCGCTATTGAGGCCAAAGCTACCTCTGGTCATCGAAGCCGGCCAGCCGGATCCCGTGTTGGCGGCGCTCTGTCAGGAGGTGCCTGAACATGTGCGGCATCTTCGGCGTGCTGCGAAAACCCGGTGCCGCCCGCGTCAGTGGCCGCGTGGCAACCCACTGCATGGACATCGTGCGACACCGCGGCAGCGGCCAGGGCGGAGGGTTCGCAGCAGCCACCGCGTCGCCCCCGGAGCAGGCCTGGACCGTCACCGCCTGCATCGAGGAGCCGGAACACGCAGCCACCGTTGGCCAAGCCCTCGGTGACGCCGGATTCACCCTGGATGAGGGGGAGATCTACAAGCTGCCAGGTGGCGCCATTCCCCTGTGGACGGCCACAGGCCAGGCGCCCCGGGACGCAGCCCGCGCCGTGGACCGCGTCAACCAACTCATCGGCCCCGCCTCGCGGGTGCTTGCCTGCTCTCGGCGCGTGCGCGCCTGGAAGGACGTGGCGCACCCCATCGATGTGGCCGAAGGCCACGGACTGCAAGCCATGGACGCCGACGCCTGGGTTGCCCACACCCGCGAACCCACCAACTCGCCCGGCCGCAGCCCCATTTGGAGCCACCCCTTCTGCACCGGCGACGTGGCCATCGTCCACAACGGCGACATCAGCAGCTTCGGAGCCAACCGCCGCTTCCTGGAGCGGCTGGGCTACCAGAGCTTCGCCGGCACCGACAGTGAAGTGATGTCGTTCCTGCTGCACTACCTGCTCGTCGAACGGGGCCTGCAGCCAGCAGAGGCGGCCCGTGTACTGGTGGACCCCACCCGGGGCAGCGGCGACCCCGATCTGGCCGGCGCGGGCCTCGATGGCCCCTTCACCCTCGTCGCCACATGGGCCGATTCCCGCGAAACCTACATGCTCGCCGTCGTCGACCGGCAAAAACTGCGACCCCTCGTGCTTGGCGAGGACGAAACCGCCTTCTACGCCGCCAGCGAAGAGAGCCAGATCCGCGCCGTCAGCCCCGACGCCCACATCTGGACTCCTGAGCCGGGCTCGTTCTTCCTGGCCAGCAGCACCCGGGGACTGCTGCACGAGGGTCGAAGCCACCGCCGGCCACCCACACGGACGCCTCGGCGCACGGAGGAGGAATTCGTCGCCCCGGCTCATGGTCGCCGGTTCCTGGGCAGCACCTACCACCGCGGCCAGGCCCTGGTTGTCGAAGGGCCCGTGGGCAACTGCCTCGGCAACGGCCTCGACGGCGGCGCCCTGATCGTCCACGGTAACGCCGCCGACGATGTCGGTGACGCCATGCTGTCCGGCCGCATCGTGGTCCATGGCGACGCACGCGACGTGCTGGCCCAGGCCATGCAGGGCGGGGTCATCTTGGTCCGGGGCAGCGCCGGCAACCGCGTTGCCCTCCAGATGCGCGAATACGAGGATGAGCAGAGCGCCTACCGCATTGCCGGCGACGTGACCCCCGGCGGCCTGACGCCCAACCTGCCAGCTCTGGTGGTGGGCGGCGGCGTCGACGACTACTTTGGCGAATACATGGCCGGCGGCGTCGCCCTCGCCCTCAACCTCATCGAGGGGCCCGACGGCCTCACCGCCCGCGGCGCTCCCGCCGTGCCAGTGGGCCGCTACGTCGGCACCGGCATGGTCGGCGGCCGACTCTACATTCGCGGCGACGTACCCGAAGATGTCGTGGGCCTTGGCTGCGACGACGCAGACATGCGTCAATACCTGGACACACTGGTCGCCGAGGGTCGACTCCAAGCCGCCGTGCGCGACCGGGCCATGCAGGAACACGATCC
>JBFJVP010000337.1:0-3685 GCA_041624075.1 Thermoplasmatota archaeon
CCAAGTCGCCGGCGCTGGCCTCAAACCCGTCGTGCAGCATGGTCGCGAGCATGCGTTGCTCGCGGCCGATGATACGCTGCTGGCGGCCGCCAACGCCTACTGGCTCGGGTGGGACGCCCTGCACGATGTCCATGCCTTTGCCGGTGACGTCTGCGTGGCGGCGGCGCATGACGTGCTTGGCCTGCCGGCTCACCCTAGCTGCACCTTGACCGGCTGAGCTGCAGTATGCATCGGGTGCCATGCCACGGTTTGCCACCCGGCAGGCTGCCACCTAGTTGCTGGATCCCGACCAGCATGGAGCCGTAGCGGTCGTGCCGGCGAAAATGGGGTCGCTGTCGTCATCCACCGCGCAACCTGGCCGCTACACCCCGACTCGGTGGCACAAGCACACGGTGCCTCCTCTAGGGGTGGGTTGAAGCCGAAGGTGAGGCGATGGCGCGGCGCCCGCTGAGGTGACCTTCCATGAAACGAATGCAGCCTTAGCCCCGGAAGATCGGGCGCTGGGTGAGCCGCACCGGCAGTGGCAGCGGCGCGCGTGGCTCCTGGCCGAGGTTGGCTTCGACGAGGTTGATGAGGCCGGTCCAGGGGAGGCTGTAGGAGCCCAGTTGTTGGCCTTCGGACTCGTCCAGTTCGAGGCTGGCCTTGTCCAGGTAGTCCTGCTTGCGCACACGCAGGTCGTAGATGCCGCTCTTGGTCTCCTTTTCGCCCACGACGGCGATGAGGGGAATCCACTCCTTCTCGGCGGTGCGGATCTTCTTGCCGATGCCGGCGCTGGTGTCGTCCACGTCGGCGCGGCCGCCCAGGTCGTTGATCGCGGCGGCCAATTCCAGTGCCTCGTCGATGAATTCGTCGCTGACGGGCAGGAAGCGAACGTGGGTTGGTGCCAGCCAGAAGGGCAGGGCGGGCTTCTCGCCCCTGTCGCGCTTCATGGCCTCGGTTTCGAGGATGGCGCACAGGTTGCGGTCGACGGCGCCACTGATGCTGGCGTGCAGGAGAAGCGGCGTGTGTTCGGCGCCGTCTTCGCCGGTGTACTTGATGCCGAAGTGCTGCGGGTTCTGGGTGTCGATCTGAACCGTGGACAGGGCGAACGCCTTGTTGGTGGTGTCGTTCACGTTGAACTCGAATTTCATGTTGAAGTAGAACGACTGCTTTTCCCACATTTCGACGAGCACCGGCTTGCCGACTGTCTTGGCGAGGCTGGCGGCGAATTCCTTGTTTTCGTCGTAGAAAGAGCGCACAAAACGAACGGCGGTCTCAAAGGGCACTTCGAGGCCGTCCATCCATTGCTTGCTGAGTCGGAATTGGTTGCCAAACTCCCAAACTGCCTGGTCCATGTCGGCGACCAGGGTGTGCATGTCGGGCATGGTGAAGCAGCGCAGGCGCTTGATGCCGGAGGTTTCGCCGGATTGCTCGCGGCGGAATGAGTAGTGGGTCAGTTCGTAGATGCGGGCGGGCAGGTGGCGGTAGCTCAACGTGGCGCGACCCATGGTGAGGTACATGCCGAAGCAGGCGGCAAAGCGCAGGAACAATTCCTTGTCATCGCTCATGACACGGTACTGCCTGGCGGGGAACTTGTCCAGGTACTTGCGCAGCGCCTCGTGGTTGACGTCGTACATGATCGGGGTTTCGATCTGGAGGCCGCCGGCGTCGCGGCAGACCTGGTTGACTTTGTCCTCCAGCAGGCGCTTGATCATCTGGCCCTTGGGGAACCAGCGCAGGTTGCCGGTGTCGCTGCCGGCCTCGTAATCCACCAGTTCCATGTTCTGCATCATCTGGATGTGTGCCGGCTCCTTGGTGGCGGTGCGGGTTCCCTTGGCTTCGTACTCGTAGAACTGCTTGAGGCCGGGTTGGCCCTTGAAATCGAATTTGTCGGCTTCGACCAATTCGCCCTCGGGGGTGAGGACGTACCAACTGCTCTTGAGTGCCGCCTCAGCCTTGAGCGCCTGCGATTCCTTGCCGTCATCGCCGTCGGTCTCGCCGTCGTCACCGGGCAGCACGTGCCGGCTGAGCTCGGAGAGGGGGTGGCCCTTGCAACTGATCTTGAAGCTCTTGTACCAGCCGAAGGGGCTGCGCTTGATCTCGTAGTCCCCGTCACCGTTGAGGAGTTCCTTTTCCAGCAGGGGCAGAGCCTTGGCGCCGGCGCTGGGCTTGGCCAGATCCTCGGAGAGGTGCGCGTACGGGTAGAGCATGATGCGGTCGGTCTTGACCTGGCTCGCCACGTCGCGGATCTCGGCGGCGGCCTTGCGAACGCTGCTCTCCAGGTTCTCCTCGTCCGCGGACTCCACGGTGATGAAAGCGCACAAGGCTTCGTCGAGGCGGCCTGCCTTCTGGTCGTCCGTCAGGTCCTCGGCGGTCTTGAGGGCCTTCTTGGTGGCCTCGTACTCGATGTAGTCCGAGTGAATCAAGAGCAGCTTCATGAACGCGATGCGCACCCAGGCGCCGCTATAAAGCGTGGTGGCGGGCCACGGCGGTGGATGCGGGTCGGAAGAGGCGGTGTGGGGGTGCGCCGGGCAACCGTCCGTTTGCGAGGGGAGAAAAAATTAATTGCCGCTGTCTGTTGGCGCATTGGTTGTATGTTGTTGGGTAGGCGAGCCTTTGCCGTGATGCTGGTGGCGCTGTTTGCGCCGTTGACCGTGGCCCAGGAGCCGGGAGGCACGTCCGCCCCTACCTCCCCACTGTGGGATGTCTTCTACCCGGAATCGAATCAGGGTTTCGAGGGAGATCCCACGGTGATCGAGTCCACCACGGGCAGTGACTTTCCGGTGCTGGAATACGACGCCGAATCGGAGCGGTTGGCGACGCAGGCCCGGCGCGCGTCGGGTGGCCAGAACTGGCGCAGCATCGATCTGGGTCCCTTGGACCAGCCGTTCACGGCGACGTTCCAGTTTGACTTGGAGCCGGGGGACGCGGGTGATGGGGCGCACAAGTACCTCTTCATGGGACTGAGCCAAAGCGATTCGCCGGCCCTGTCCTTCGGGGCGCTGGGCATGCCGCTGGATGGCATCGGCGTGGGTGTGACCACGCACGGCGACTTCGAGCGCCGGGAAGGGGTGTTCGACGGGATCTACATGTTCACGGTCCATGTGGACGGTGTTCGGGAAGCCTTGTCGCCTCGCGGCGAGATGACGTACTACGATCCATTGCCCCAGGACCGCCGCGGCGACGTGTTTGCCGCTACCGTCGAGTACGATCCCCGCACTGGGGATTGGGATGTCAGGATTGAGAACACGGCTCGTGGCGAGGTGGTGCTGTCCAAGAGCGGCACCACGGAGACGGGTCGGGTGTACCAGTACTTCGGCGCCTCGACGGGAGGTGGCTCGTCGAAGTGGGGTGGCTGGCGCGGCTGGATCGATGATGTTGCCACCCAAATGCTGGTGACGCCGGAAGTCGAGCCGTTCGTGCCGCTGTTGGAGGCGGTTCTGGGCCCACGAACCTAGAAGCTCCAGGCGTCCCACTGGACTCGTCGGTTCGTTGGCTTGTCCGCAGGGGCCCCTCGTGCCGCCACGGGTGAGCGGAACGAAGCAGCTTGTGGGTTGCCTACGCAGGCGGGAACCTTTGCGGTGGCACCAGGTGGGGGCAACCATACTTATGCCCGGTCCGGGTGAAACGGATGTGGCGAGGATGAATATTCCAAAAATGTCTGTTGCCTGCATTCTTTTATTGCTGGCCGGCGCCCCACTTCACG
>JBFJVP010000338.1:0-3685 GCA_041624075.1 Thermoplasmatota archaeon
TCCAACCAGGCAAACGTGGGTCGGCGCGTGCTTCCAGTTCATTGGGAACCAGCTGTTGCTGCCACTGCGGCCTGCCGCCAGGGGACGCAACGGGTAAGTCCGCTTGGGGCGTGGGCTGACTGTTGGCGCGCCTGGGTATCCTGTTCTGCTTCCTGCTGTTTTGGCCCGGTGCCGGGGCCCTCCAGGCTTTCGATGCATCCGAGTCTGCGGGGCTTGCGGCCTCAGGTGCGGGCTTCCATTTCGGAAGGCCTTCGTTCCAAGAGTCGTTTGCGTCCGGCGCCTGCTGGGGCGACTACGATCGGGATGGCTGGATGGACTTGTACGTGACCGATCTGGTTGGCGCCGATGGGCTTGGCGTCAGCCGCTTGTACCGCAACTTGGGAGTTGATGGCGAGCTGGGCCTGCGCTTTGAGCCGGTCGCGGTGGGGGCGGATGTGCGGGGCGTTGGCCATGGCTGCTCGTGGGGCGATTACGACGGGGACGGTTGGCCGGACCTGTACGTCACGATGGCAGTTACCAATTATTCGGCCCAGCATCACGTCCTTCTGCGCAATCTGGGCGGCTCCTTCGAGGATGTGACGGACGCGGCGGGCGTGTCGGGGTTCAGCGCCGACGGGGACCCTTATGGCCCCGATGGCTGTGGTATCGAGGTGGAAACGCCTGAGGGACGGCGTGAGGCGTGCTGGGGCTCCGGTGCTGCCTGGATCGACTACGACCTCGACGGAGACCTCGATCTGTACGTTCTCCACTACGCGCAGTACGGCCACGCATCCTGCGTGGGCCTTGATCTGGGCGGGCCCCAGTTCTGCAAGGGCCAGCCCAACCGCCTTTACCGAAACGATGGCGGAGTCTTCACGGACGTGGCCCGCGTGGCTGGCGTGGCTCGCAGCGCAACGGAAACGGGTGGCCGCAGCCTGGGCGTGATTGCCACCGACATGGATGGCGACACATGGCCAGACCTGTGGGTTGCCAACGACATGGATGGCAACGCCCTGTACATCAACAACCGCGACGGCACGTTCCGGGATGTCGCCGTTGCCCGGGGGCTTGACAACAAGGGCCCCGTGAAGTATGGCATCCAGACGTACCGGGCGGGCATGGGCGTGGATGCTGCCGACGTGGACAACGACGGCGACCTGGACTTGTGGTCCAGTCACTTGCACGACCAGGCGGATGGCTTGTGGATTGCCAGCGGCGGCGGCTACCGAGATCGGGCGGCGAGTCGCGGCGTAGGCGAAGAAGCCACGGGCGCGGTATCCCGTTGGGGCGGCGGGTTCGCTGATCTCGACCTGGATGGCTGGAAGGATTTCCTGGTGGTAACGGGCCACCCGAGCGACGCCACTGCGGGCCCCATTCACTTAATGAAGGGCACCAAAGGCAACTTTGAGCCGTTGGCGGAGTCGCAGTGGCCCTGGGCCTCCTCGGGCTTCGGCAACTACCGCGCGGTGGCCTTCGCGGACGCCGACAATGACGGCGACCTGGACGCTTACATCTCTGCCTTGCCCGACGAAAACGGCGTGCGCGCACCGCGGCTGCTGCTGTTCGACGCAGGCGATCATCACTGGATGCGCATTTCCTTGGTGGGGCGCGGCAACCACCCGGACGCCTTTGGCACGCGGGTGGACATCCGCACGGGAGCGCTCACGCAGACCTACACCAAGGCTTCTGGCGGCTCGTTTGCCGCCAGCCATGACTCCCGACTCCTTGTTGGTCTAGGCAGCGCAACGGAGGCTGAGTTGACCATTACGTGGCCCGGAGGTGCCCGCGAAAGTCACAAGATCACCTTGGATGGCCAGTCGGGAGTGGAGTTGCGCTTCGAGGAACAATCGCTTGTTCCGGGTTCCTTGATGCCTCCCTTCAAGCCGGAGGGCGCCGAGGCTGGCGCCGGCTGGCTGTGGGTGCCGGCGGCCTTGCTGGCCACCGTGGCTTGGTTCCGGCGGCACGATCAGGGCGACGGCAAGAGGTAAGTCGGCTGCCGGTTTGCTCTTGGTGGTGCGGGGTCGGTTCGAGGTGCTGGCAGTGCTGCTGTTATCGGCAGCCTCTGCGCAAGCCTTCATGGTGGATGCTACCCGGGAGGCGGGCCTCTCGGAGCATGGAGTCGGGTTTCGCTGGGGCTTTCCGACGTTTCCCGAGTCCTTTGCGGCGGGTGCCTGCTGGGGCGACTACGACCGCGACGGCTGGATGGACCTGTACGTCACCGACTTGATGGATGGCGAGGGAAATGGCAGCGCCCGACTCTACCGCAACCAGGCGGCAGACGGAAGGCTGGTCTTTGAAGATGTAACCCACCAGACGGGCGCAGGCGTGGAAGGAGTCACCCAGGGCTGCGTCTGGGGGGACTACGACAACGACGGCTGGAGCGACCTTTTCGTGACGTCCGTCGTCACCAACTACACCTCCCGGAGCCATGTCCTGCTGCACAACCGAGGCGGCACCTTCGAGGACGTGACGACCGAGGCGGGTGTTTCCGGTGCCAGCGCCGACGCCTTGGGCCCCGGAGGATGTGGCACCACGGTGGAAACACCCGTTGGCACCAGGGAGCGTTGCTGGGGAGCCAGCGCCGCCTGGATCGACTACGACTTGGATGGCGACCTGGATCTGTACGTTCTGCACTATGCCCGGTTTGGCAAGGGCACCTGCATCCAGTTGAGCGAAGCCAACCCCGTCTTTTGTGAAGGCCAACACAACCGCTTGTACCGCAACGACGGCGGCGTGTTCACCGACGTGGCCCACGCAGCGGGCGTTGCCACCAACGGCCTGTCGTCCGGCGGCCGTAGCCTCGGCGTCATTGCCACCGACATCAACGGCGACACGTGGCCTGATCTTTGGGTTGCCAACGACATGGACGGTAACGCCCTGTACCTCAACAACCGCAACGGCACCTTCCGAAACGCTGCAGCAGCCCTCAACGCCGACAACAACGGCCCGCTGGTGTACGAACGGCCCCGCTACCGGGCAGGCATGGGCGTTGATGCTGCGGATTTCGACAACGACGGGGACATGGATCTGCTGTCGACCCACATGGTCAACGAGTACGACGGCCTGTGGCTGGCCACCAGAAAGGGGTACGATGACCAAGCCAAGCAATTGGGCCTGGGCTACGATATTGCCACCAGTGAAGCTCGCTGGGGTGCCGCTTTCGCCGATTTCAACCTGGACGGCTGGAAGGACGTCATCATGGTGGCAGGATCACCGGGAACAGCCGCGCCTGGAGGCATCCACTTGTTGCTCAATCGTGGCGGCGAACTGCACGAGGCCACCCCGTGGCCGTGGCTGCACCAAGAGCTTGCCAACTATCGGGGCCTCGCCTTGGCCGATTTCGACAACGACGGGGACCTTGATGTCTACGCCTCGGCGCTTCCCGATCACACCGGGGCACGCGGGGCAAAGCTGCTGATCAATGAGGCTACGGGGAATTGGCTACGCATCCACGTGGAGGGTAACGGCAACGCCCTCGACGCCTTTGGTGCACGCATCACCATCACTGCCCACGGCCACCCCACCCAGACCTACACGAAGGCGTCTGGCGGCAGCTACGGCAGCAGCCACGACCCCCGCATCCTGGTAGGCCTCGGGAGTGCCACCGAAGGCGACATCCTCGTCACATGGCCTGGTGGCTCCACGGACCGAGCTCGGTTCCAATTGGACGGGCGCGGGTTGGATGTACACATCGTTGAGACTTCCA
>JBFJVP010000339.1:0-3682 GCA_041624075.1 Thermoplasmatota archaeon
GCACCCGGAAGTGGTTCAGGCCGTGAGCGACCAGGTGGCCCAACTGGGGCACACCAGCAACCTGTACGCCAACCCCCAGGCACTACGCTTGGCTACCCGGCTGCGGGACTTGACCGGCGGCAGCCACCGGGTGCTGCTGGTCAACTCCGGCACCGAGGCCAACGAGACTGCCTTGAAGGCGATGCGCCGCCACGCTCACGAAACGGGTCGCCCCGAGGGCGTCATCCTGTCCCTGGAGGGCTCCTTCCATGGGCGCACCACGGGCGCCCTCGCGCTCACCGGTCAACCGCACCACAAGCAGGGCTTCGAGCCCCTGGCGGGCCAGATCCTCCACGTGGCGCCCAACGCTGACGCCATCCGGCAAGCCTTCGAACAACACACGGTGGTCGGATTCTTCGCTGAAGTCGTGCAAGGCGAGGGGGGCGTCGTGCCCCTGGATCCCGAGACCCTGCAAGTCATCGACGAGTGCGTGTCGGCGGCCAACGCCTTGCTGTGCGTGGACGAGGTGCAAACCGGCGTCGCTCGCACGGGCACGTTCTTCGCCTACGAGCAAACCTGCCTCAAGCCCGCCATCATCACCATGGCCAAGGGCCTGGGCGGCGGCCTGCCCGTGGGTGCCTGCCTGCTGCGTGACGACGTGGCCCAACTGATGGGCCCGGGCAGCCACGGCTGCACCTTCGGAGGAAACCCGGTTGCGTGCGCCGCCGCCAACGCCGTGCTGGATGTCGTCGAGCAGGAGAAGCTCGCCGGCCGGGCGGCTGCACTGGGCAGCAAGGTGGCATCCGCGTTGGCCGAGCATAGCATCACCGTGCGCGGGCGGGGCTTGCTCCTGGGCCTCGTCCTCGACACGCCGCGCGCGGCCCAGGTGGTCGCGGCACTGGCCAAGGCGGGTTACCTGGTGGGGCAGGCGGGGCCGTCCACGGTGCGACTGGCGCCTCCGCTCAACATTCCAGAGGAGGAGTTGCTGGCGGCGGTTCCAGTCATTGCGGGGGCCGTCGCCGCCCTGGAAGCGGTCAACCCCGCGTAAGCTCGTCCAGCACGGCGACGGCTGCGGCCATTTGCTCGTTGGCAACCATCAGCAGCGTGTCTTGGTTGCAGGACACCATTTCGACCAGGTTGACGTGTCGGGCCGCTAGGCTGCCGACCAGTTGGGCGAGGAAACCGGGGACTTCCTGCAGGTCCTCGGGGGAGTGGACGATGATGCCCACGAAACCGGTTTCATGGGCCAGCACTTCCCGGCCCAGCGCCTTGGCGAGCTGTGTGGCCACCGCTTCGTCTGCCAGGACGGTCACGGCTTCGCGGCCGTGGAGAACGTACACGGGGTGGTTTTCCGCATCCAACGCGCCCAGGACATCGGCGACACGGGCCAACAGCGTCCAGTCGGCGCGCACGGCCAGTTGGCAGAAGCCCGTGTGGATCTCGAGGCGGCAGCGAGCGAGTCGGTCCTTCATTCCGTTAGCGGTCGCTTGGGCGAGGGTAGGCTCGTAGCGACGGATGGCCATGGCGACTGCTTCCTCCTGGTCCAGTCCGGTTTCGTCGAGGATGTGGCGGGCCAGGGCGGACAGGTTGACGATGCCGAGGGCGAGGGCGTTGTGGACCAGCGGGTGGCTGTCGATGTATTCGCGAACGATGTGGGCTACGGATGCGCCCTCTTCCACTCGCCGCGTTGCAGATCGCGCCACGAGCCCGGCCAGTCGTCTGCTTCGCTTAGCAGTCACGGTTGGTTCCGGGCGATGGGCTGCACCTGGTTTTACAAGTCGACGGGGGCAGGTTGTGCCAAGAAGGGTTCCAGTGCGGCCCGGTCCCGTTGCAGGATGGCTTTGCATGCGGACGCGGTGTCTTGGTAGCGACGTTGCAGGGTGGCCCGGTTGTGGGCTCCCAGGTGGGGGGTCAGGATGACGTTGGGACGGCCTGCGAAGCGGTGCAGATCTGGGGGGTTGGGTTCGCCGGGTAGCACGTCGGCGGCGTAGCCAGCCAAGTGGCCCGACCGGAGCGCGGCCTCCACGGCCTCTTGGTTGACGACGGCGCCGCGGGCCGTGTTGACCAGCATGGCCCCTTGGGGCAGCAGGGCGAGTTCCTTGGCGCCAACCAGTCCCCGAGTCGCGTCGTTGAGGGGCACATGGATGCTCAGCAGGTCGCTGGTCGTTAACAGATCGTGGAGGGTTGCAACGTATCGGAAGCCGGGCACATCCAGAGGCTGCGGTGCGATGTCGTAGCCGCGAACCGTGGCCCCGAGCGCGGACAGGGTACGTGCGGTTGCCTGACCGATTTTGCCCACACCCAGCAAGCCGATGGTGATCTCGTCCAGTCTGCGCCCAACGAGGTGGTCGCGGCGCCAGCCAGGGGCTTCCTGGTTCCCGGTTTCGGCTGCTGCCTCCGGCAGGCGGCGCACCAGGGCCAGCATGAGCGCCAGCGTGAGCTCCGCGACGCTTTGGCTCGTGTAGCCGGGTAGGTAGCAGGCGGGCATGCGCTGGCTGGCCAACCAGTTAAGGGGCAGGTGGTCAAATCCAGTGCTGCGCGTCACGACTCCCTCGAGGCGCGGCAGGCGCCCCAGCAGATCCGGGGTCGGGCGATCGTGGATCATGACGCTGAGGACACGGGTGTCGGGGTGATCCTGCACGACAGCGGGTCCGAGCGGGCGCGCCTCCACCTGGGCGCCGGGCAGCAGGTGCCGGGCCAGGCTCTGCTCGTGGTCGGGTACACTGGTCAGGAGGACATCCTGGAAGGGGTCTGCGGCCACGCCTGAACATCGACCGGCGGCGGGTAGGGTTTGCGAATCAAACCAGCGGATTGCCCCAAACGGGACATCCTTGCCCAGGCTCGTCTTGTGGGGGTCGCACACCTTATCCTTGCCTGCTCGTGGTGTTCTCCAATCATGTACAACGTGGCCATTGCCGGGGCAAGGGGGTACCTCGGCCGGGAGACGGTTCGCCTTCTCCTGCAGCACCCCGGCATCCAATCCATCACGCCCCTCTCGGGCAGCACCACCGGGCCCTACGGCGACGTCGTGCCCGCATTCCGACGCAGCAACCTGCAACTGGTCACCGCCGACGACCCTGCCGCCCGGGACGCCGACATCTGGATCCTGGCCACCACCAACGAAGAAGCCCTCGCCCACGCTGCCGCCTGCGACGAAATGGGCACCAAGCTGGTCATCGACCTCAGCCGCGCCCACCGGGCACAAGCCCTCGACGCAGGCGCCTGGACGTACGGCATGGCTGATTTGAGCCCACCTGCAAAGGGCACAGCCCGCATCGCCAACCCCGGCTGCTACCCCACAGCCACCGCCATTGGGGCAGCTCCCGCCTTGGCCGCCGGCCTGGTGGCGCCGGGCCCCATCATTGTCGACGGCAAGAGCGCCGTCAGCGGCGCCGGCGCCACTCCCCGCGGCGACCTGCACTTCCCGGAGCAAAACGAGAGCGTGCGCGCCTACAAGGTCATCGGACACGACCACACCCACGAGATGGCAGGCTTTGCATCCGCAACGGTGGGCAGCCGCCGCGCCGTCCGCTTCACCCCCCACCTGATCCCCATGAATCGCGGCCTCTACGCCACCGTCTACATGCCCCTGGCTCCAGGCGAAGACCCCGACGCCGTCAGCCAAGAATACATATCCCGCTACGCCGGAAGCACGTTCGTCACCGTCGTCGGCGAACCCGACACCAGTCACGTCCGGGGCTCC
>JBFJVP010000340.1:0-3681 GCA_041624075.1 Thermoplasmatota archaeon
CGTGAGGCTCAGCCCCATAGCCGCTTGTCCCCGTGGCCGCTTGTCCCCGTGGCCGCTTGCCCAGTAGACCGAAAATCCCCTGACGCATCGCCACCCCCCGGCCCCGTGGGTGACAGCCGACCGCCGGCCATGGCCCACCCGACAAGCATCAAGAACTGCGCGGCCCACTTGCCGTGTGGACCTGATCACGCACATCCTGTTGGCGTACGGTGGCGTTCTTGCATGGTATCGCCTGCGCCACCGCGCCGGACTGGAGCGCGCCACCCCCTTTGCCGCAGCGGCGGCAGCCGCCGCCATGGCGCCTGATCTGGACGTGATCGTGTCCCCCCTCAGCGCGATTGGGCCCCTGTACTTCCTGCAACACCGGGGCGCAACACACAGCCTCCTCGGTGCGCCCGTAGCAGGCTTGGCCTTCGTGCTGCTTCTTGGACGCCTCAGCCGCCTAGGCGGCGCCAACTCACGGTGGGCTCGGCTGGCCCCTTGGCGCTGGCAACCCGGGTTTGCCTGGGCCATCCTGTTTGGCAGTTGGAGCCACCTGCTGCTGGATGGCATCGCCCACCACGGCGTCCCCCTGGCGTGG
Organism: Thermoplasmatota archaeon; assembly: GCA_041624075.1. Taxonomy (GTDB): domain Archaea; phylum Thermoplasmatota; class E2; order JACPAO01; family JAHFTW01; genus JBFJVP01. Next base: position 581 of record JBFJVP010000340.1, read on the forward strand.
CCGCTGCTTGACCAAGCTTACAGCCTGGAGGTGTTCTACTGGATCGTGTGGTGGCTGGCGCCACTGTCGCTGGTACCCCTGGCCCTCCGCTGGCGGCGGCGCTGGGACGACCGGCGCGTGCTGCAGGCGGCGGCCGTGATCGTCGCGCTCCTGGTCATCCTTGGGGGTGTGCGCCTCAGCCAGAAGCCTGATGGTGCCTACGCCCAGCGATCACCCTTCGAGTGGACGGTGGCCCAGCAAGAACCCAACGGAACGTGGCACTTGCAATCGGTGCGACAGGGCCGGATCACCGACCAGGCGTGGTACCCCAACGACGAGCCCGGCGATGCCAGGCAAGCCGTTGCAGCTGTCCAGGCAACCTGGGACTACAGGCGGTTTCTCATGGCCTCGACGGGGCCGTTGGCGACCCAGGCCGCGCCCACGCCAGCCGGTGGGTGGAACATCACGATCCTGGACACCGTCCAGCGCTTCGAACTGCGCCAAGCGCCCGCCTGGCTACCTGAGGACTTCGTTGAGCAAGCTGGCGTCCTGAAGGCGCGCGTTCAGGGCGACAAGGTCATGGTGACGGGCTCTCCCTAACCACCGCAGCGCCCCCAGGCCCCCGCGCCACGTCCACGTCATGACGCGCGATCAGGCCGGCTTTGAGCGCCCACTCGTGCCGCAGAACCACCGCACCCCACGGGGTTCGCAAGCGGGTCTCGAACCACACCCGATCCACCGCCACACCGCCCGTGGACGCCTGGCGCAGCGACGACGACCGCAACAACTTGGCATGCACCCGCAGCGCATCCGCCAACTCCCGCCGACCCACCAGCACGTCATCGAACGCACGCACCTGAACGTCCGGATGATAGAGAGACAATAGACGCACTTGATCGTCGGTTTGCAAGCACTCCAGCCAACGGCCCAGCAAGGGATGGGCCACGTGGAGCGCACGAACTTCAACTTCCATCATGCGACCATTGATGCCGCGCTGGAAGGCCCCTTCCAGGGGATTCTCAATAGAACACGGACCAATCGTCTCCTAATTCGACCGGCGGCCCCAAGGCAACGCGAGCGGGAACAACAAGAACAGGAAGAAGCCGGGCCAGCCCAGCAGCCACGCCAGCCCAGTCAAAGCCAAGCTGGCCACCAGGCCTGCCACGAGGACGCCTCTACCGAGCCTCATTCCTCCAACGTGGCCTTGTACGCGCTGGCCGAAAGCAGGGTCTCTGCCTCCCCCTCATCCGCGATCTCGATACGAATCAGCCACCCCTCGCCATAGGGATCCTCGTTGACTCGCTCCGGCGCATCCTCAAGCGAAGAGTTGACCTCAATGATGCGGCCGCCCACCGGCATGTAGACGTCCGAGGCACTCTTGACGGACTCCACCACGCCGAACTCCTGGCCCTGGTCAAGGCTGTCGTCTACTTGGGGCAGTTCCACGTACACGATGTCATTGAGGGCATTCTGGGCGTGATCCGTGATGCCAATGGTGGCCTCGCGGCCCTCGATGCGGATCCATTCGTGGCTCTCGGCGTACAGAAGATCCTCGGGCGTCGAAGACACGCTGGCCGCCACGGCGAATCCACTTCTTAGCCACTTGCCTATCGACCAAGGCGCCTGACCCGCGGCCGCCGCAGCCCCGCCCCACCGGCCCTTCCTTTACGAAACGTGTAAATGGGACCTCCGATTGGGCGGCTTCGCTCCCCCCCGACTTAGTCTAGCCCGGTTAGGCAGCGGACTGTAGATCCGCCATACGCCGGTTCGAATCCGGCAGTCGGGACTCCATGCCTGCAGGCCATAGCGCCGCAGGTCTGCGTGGTCGCCATGGCGGCCCCTGCGTGTCGCAAAAAGACATCAAACAATAGCTCCCGAGCGCCTCGGAGGCCAACAGGAGGGCCCCTCCTGACAAATCGGCACGCCTAAGAAGGGCGATTCAAGATTTCGGGCCGAGGGATGCACTAATGCCCTACGAACACACAACGGACAAGGGTACCTACGTTCTGCACAGTCGCGCAGTAGAGTTGAAGGGCGGCCGTCTGCAGACGATCTACTTCTTCAGCAAGAAGGGCAACGCCCCCAAGAGCGGCGAGCCCGTGGACATTCCGGAAGGCAAGGCGGTCGGCATCAACGAGCGCACGGGCCTGCCCTACCTGCGCAACGCGTAGGCGGCAACCGGTTTACTCCTCCTCGCTTCTCCTCTCTTTTGGGCTGCCATTGGGGGCGTTGGGTCGTGTTGCCCACAGCACACGTGCGACTCCCGCCAGAAAGTATGCCGTCATCAACAGCACGGGCACCAGTAGCACGAGCACCCAGTCGATACGCGCCAGGCCGATGACGAGTACTGTGGTCACCAGTCCCAGAACCGCCACGAACGCCAGTGCCGGGACCCGGCCGGCGCCGCGGGGACGATCCAGGGATTCCGCTCGGGAAACGCTCACAGTGCGGTGACTCCTGCCTAACCCTTGAGGCTTCTCCAACTTCAAACGGTCGCCTGGGGGTCGGGTGGCCACGAATCAGGTTCGCAGGGCAGCGGTGGCCCTGATGGGAGGGCTGCGGCTGGGCGGCTGGCTATACGGCGCTCTGTTTGGCATGACGAACGTGGACGAACTTGCGTCTTGGCTGCTGTGGGGGCTGATGGGCATCTGTTGGGCGTGGTGCTCTACGCAACTCGAGTCCTGCCCAACCACGTGCGCATCTTCGCCTGGCTGGTAGTCGGCATCATGGCTGGCTTGCTGGCTGGCGGCGGTGCGGGCGACGACGGCGCCGGTTTCTGGGGATTGACGATGACGACGGTGGGCGCCAGTATGGCGGCGTTTGTGCTGCCGACGCCTCCCCTTCGAGGCCCTGAGGGGTCCCCTGAGGCTTCACCTGACGCGTCATCTGAGGCTGAGTACGCCTCCGGCTGATCGCCCCGGGCCAGCCGGTCGTTCGAGCGCTCGTACCTGGCAACGCTGGGGGCGTTGGCGTGGCCCTGCCTGCACGTGGCCACGGGGCGCTCCACGCGAAGCCATGGAGCACTCGGGGTCGGGGGAAACGCCCGGAACCGAGTAGGCCCGATTCTCGACACCGGGAGCAAGGCGAGCGGCGTCGCCGAGCGAAGCGAGGGTGAATGGGGC
>JBFJVP010000341.1:0-3681 GCA_041624075.1 Thermoplasmatota archaeon
AACCGCAACGACGCCGACTACGTCTACCTGGACGGCACCAGCATGGCCACGCCCATCGTGTCCGGCGTGGCTGCCCTGGCGCTCACCGTCAACCCCAGCCTCACCAACCAGGGGCTGCGCGACCTGCTCCAGAACACCGCCAACGACCTCGGTGCGGCCGGCTGGGACACCAGCTTCGGTGCCGGTGGCGTCAACGCCCAAGCCGCCGTGGCCAACGCCGGCAGCGGAGGCGGTGGCGGTGGCCCCGTGACCGTCCTCGACGACGACTTCGAAGGCACCACCACCTTCGTGAAGAGCAGCGGCACGGGCGACCTGTGGCGCGTCAGCAGCGGGTGCATGGGTGGCAACCCCACCACCAGCCTCCAGTTCAACGAGGCCAGCGACTGTCAGTACAGCACCGGCAGCCAAGCCACCGGCTGGGCCCGCGCCGAGATCGACCTCAGCGGTGCCACCAGTGCCACGCTCACCTTCGACCACAAGTGGGAGACCGAGAGCTACGCGGGCGGCGCGTACGACATCATGCGCGTGCAGGCCAGCGGATCCTCCTCCGGTCCGTGGACGACGCTGGAACAATGGGACAGCCGCAACGCCAACCAACTGAGCTGGGGCGCCGAAAGCTACGACCTGTCCACCTGGGCCGGAGACAGCACCGCGTACATCCGGTTCTTCTTCGACAGCATCGACGGTTCCTACAACAGCTACGACGGCTGGGCCATCGACAACGTCCTGGTCACCAAGAGCTAGACGACCCCCAACCTCTTCCCTTTCCCTCCCCACAACGCATGTGCCGGAGTGTTCTTCAGTAACCACGGCGACTCGGGCGCGTGCTTCGAGCCGTGCCCCTCCTGTTTCTGGCCATCGTGGTCTCGGGTTGCCTGGGCGGATCATCCTCCGATCTGGGAGCGACCAACCCTTTCAGCGACCCGTTCCAGCTCCACTGCATCGAAGACGGCAGCATCCCGTCATGCGCCGCCACCATGCCAGGCCGTGGCGTGGCTGAGGGTCGCGGAGAGCCCACCATTACCATTGACCCCACCAACCCGGCTCGGGTCGCCATTGGCATGATCTCCGCCGCGCCCCCCACCACGGGCGCTGCCCACATGAGCAAGCTCCAATTCTTCCTCTCCGAAGACGGCGCAAGCACGTGGAACGAGCTTCAGGTGCCCCCGGTCTTCGTGAACGACGCCGTGCCCCTTCGGCTGCGCAGCGACTCCGACCCCGGTGTGGCCTTCGATCAGCAAGGCGTTCTCCACATCGTCGGCCTGGCCACTCGCGTCGGAACCATCGATGGCGGCGGCAGCGGCCACACATCCCGCGTGTTCCACGCCGCAACAACAGATCTTGGCCAAACGTGGATCGGACCCACGGTCCTAGGCGACGGCGTGGACAACTCCCGTCCCTGGCTCGGCCTCGGCGCCGACGGCACCGCCGTGGTGACCTGGCAGACCACCACGGGCAACCGCGACATGCAGGCCGCATGGAGCATGGACAAGGGCACATCATGGACTCAGACCCAGGTCCGCGGCTCTTGCAACCTCGTCTCCCAACCCATCGTCAAGGAAGGAGTCTTCTTGGCCGCATGCTACGACCGAAGCGGCGCCCACTGTGAACTGCCCATCCTGGAGATCTCCATGGCCAGCCGCGCCGGGATTCCCATCGGCTGCGCCCCCGGGCCCGTGTGCGGCAACAACCTCTTGACGCGGCTGGGCGACGAGGGGCTCGTGTGGGCGTGCCCCAACGGCTGGATGGCCACCAGCCCCAACGGTGGCCGCAACTGGACCGCCGCAGTGAACCTGTTGTCCCGAATCAGCCTCGACGTGGGCGGTCAGGGTTTCTCCATTTTCGCCCTCAAGAGCGACCCGGGCGGTTTCCTGCACATCCTGGTGGCCAACTACGCAGCCGTCGCCCTACCGTCGCCGCCCGGCGGGGGCTACTCAGCCGGGCACGTCGTGCTGGATCCCACCTCGTGGCTGTCCCTGTCGGAAACGATGCTGACGGACAATGATTCCGCCGGACCCATGACCGATTTCAAAGGGGAATACGCAGGCCTGGCATTCCACGGCGACCGGGGCCTGGCCACATGGGTGGACCGAGACCACGCCGTCCGGGTGGTTGGCTTGCAACCCCCCACGGACGGCCAAGTCTAGCCGGCTACCTGCGCTTGGCCCACGCGCGAGCCAGACCGCCGGCACGGCTGAGGCCTGCGGCGCCGCCGTGCAGGAACTTCATGCCGCCCTCCATGAGCTGCTCCAGGTGCTTGTCGTACGGATAGTACCAGGGGCTGCGGCGACGATTTGCCGGGGCGCGGTTGATGTGCTTCCACCGGGTGACCGCCTCCAGGCCCAGTTGGCCGTGGCTGGCGCCGATGCCACTCATCTTCCAGCCGCCCCAGGGGGTTTCGGGCGCCGCGAACGTGTACAGGCAATCGTTGCATGTCACGCTACCGGCATTAATGGCGGCCGCCACCGGACCCACTTGCTTGCGCGGGCCCCAGACGCTGGCGGACAAGCCGAACGTGGTGTCGTTGGCCAGGCGAACAGCATCGTCCGGGCCGTCATGGGACATGATGGGCAAGAGTGGCCCGAACGTTTCGTCCCTCATGACAGCCATGTCGTGGTTGACGCCTGTGAGGACGGTTGGTTCAACGAAGCGGGGGCCAAGGTCGTCGCGCACATGACCGCCCGTCAGTACCGTCGCGCCGCGCTTCTCTGCCTCACGCACCTGATCCAGGACGCGCTTGACGGCAGCGTCGTTGATCAGGGGGCCCATCTGGGTGGCCCCTTCCAGGCCGTGGCCCAACCGCAGCTCGCCGGCGCGAGCCGCCAGTGACTCGGCGTAGCGGTCGTGCTGGGCGCGGGGAACATAGAGTCGCTCCACGGCGGCGCAGGTCTGCCCCGCGTTGGTGAAGGCCCCCCACAAGGCGCCGTCGACGGTCAAGTCGAACCTGGCGCCGTCCAGGACCACCATGGGGTCCTTTCCGCCCAGTTCCAGCACCAGGGGCGTGAAGCGCTCCACATGCTCACGGGCGACCGCCTGGCCCGTGGCAACGCTGCCGGTGAAGAGCAAACCATCTACATCCGACTGGGCGAGTGCCTTGCCGACGGGGCCGGCGCCGTGGACCACATGGAGCACGTCGGACGGAACGCCGGCGTCGTGCAGGGCATCGACGAGCCACTGGCCGATCACGGGCGTGTGCTCCGACGGCTTGAGAACCACTGCGTTGCCGACTACCAAGGAGGACAAGACGCCGGCAGCGGGGATCGACAAGGGATAGTTCCAGGGAGCAATGACGCCCACCACGCCCAGGGGTTCCCGGCTGACGGTGGAAGTTCGGTCGGCCAGCATCGGATTGCGCAACCGGAACCGCTTGGCATTCAGCAAGTGCGGGGTATGCTTGGCCAGGTGGCGTGCGGTTTGCAGGGTCGTGAACACGTCCGCCATGCGGGCTTCGGCCAGGGGCTTGCCGCTTTCACGGCTCACCAACCGCGCCGCTTCTGCCCGCTTGTCCAAGAGCAGGGCCTCGAAGGCGCCCAGGATTTCGGTTCGTTCGGACAGCCCCCTGGCAGCCCACGCCGGTTGGGCAGCGCGGGCCTCGTCCACCGCTTGCGCCACGGCGGCTGCCGTTGCAACGGGGACCTCTGCGACGAGTTCGCCGTTGGCTGGGTCAGTGGACTTCAGGGT
>JBFJVP010000342.1:0-3670 GCA_041624075.1 Thermoplasmatota archaeon
AGCGCGGCGCAAAGCCCTACCCAGACCAAGTGCCTGTGGATGCCAGCCGCATGATGCCGGTGCAACTTGCCCCCCTGACCGACAATGGGCCCGTGGCCACCGGCTTCCAGATGGCGTTCCCGCTGGACGAAGCGTTGTCAGCCCTGCGGCAGGAAAGCGCAGAGGTGCGCGAGTACGAAACCCAGCACCCCCGGGCTCACCTTGTCTTCGCGTCTCACAGCATCAGCGACTCCCCGGAGGCGTCGTACCACATGTGGACGTTCATTCTGGGCGACCACGAAACGGCATTGGTCGCCGCCATCGTCCGGTCAGGTACCGATGCGCTCGATGGCGTCCCGGCTGCACTGCATGATCTGCTGGCACCGACGCGCAGCACATGGACCAACGCCGCCCGAATGGACGGGCTTGCCCATTTGTTCCCGCCAGCTTCGGCGCTGCCCGACCGCATGCCCCCGGTGGCATCGGTTGCCCAGGCCTGGGCCCACTTCGATCCCCAGACCGATGATCCCACGCAGGCTACCACATGGGGTTTCGAGCTGACCTGCGGCAACTTCAACTGCACCCAGGGCGCCGGCGCGGTCTGGGTTGGCCGTGACGGAGCCCCAGAGCCCGAATTCGACATTGCGTCCGCCATTCTGGGCGGCCAACAGGAGGCCTCGGACAACTACACGGCCCTCGCCGTTGATGCCGTTGGCGAAGTCATCGCCTTCGAGGAAACCCATGCTCGCGCCGTGGCACGCAACGAAGGCCTGCTGGCCACGCCGAACCAAACGCCGCAAAGCAAGCCAGAGCCGACGGACACGCCGCTGGCCGCTGTGTCGCCCTGGTGGACATGGCCAACACCCGAAGCCGCCGCCGGAGCCGGCATCCTGGGCCTGCTCATCGGTGCCGTGTACTGGCTGTGGCCCTCCATCAAGGGCGCCCCGCTGTTCGGCTTGTTCAGCCGACTGCGCGAGAGCCAGGTCCTGAAGCATCCCGCACGCGCCCAGATTCTGCAAGAACTGGAAGCTGAACCGGGCCTGCATCACAGCGAACTGCGCCGCAGACTGCAAGCCGGTAACGGCACCGTTGAACACCACCTGCGCATCCTGGTGGCCAACAACCTCGTCATCCGCCGCAAGGAGGCCGGGTACGCGTGCTTCTTCCCGGCGCGGGGCGTCGACCGCAAGGATGTTGCCGCGATGCCTTGGGCCAAGTCCGAGGGCGCCAGGAAGGTGCTGGCCGCCGTGGCGCAGGAGCCTGGGCGCAGCGGCCGCCAATTGGCCGCAGCCAGTGGCCTAGACCCGGCTACCGTCAACTACCACCTTCGCAGGCTGCGCGACGCAGGCCTGGTGGAGGCCCGCCGCAACGGCCGCTCGCTGGCCGTCCACCCCACGGGCCAAGGGCTCCGGATTGCAGCGGCGTAAGCGCCGGGGCGGTCGTGTGGCCCGTCAACCACTCCTCCAGCACAACCACGACGCCACGGCAAGCCTTTGACGACAACGGATGATGGCACTGCCTGGCCGACGGGTCAAATTGAAAATCCCCCCAGGGTGGCTATGAACGTCTCGCGGTGCTCTTCAATCATGGCACAAGAAACCCCTCGCCAACGCATCCGTCGCCTGCCCGCCGCAATCGTTGTGGGCCTGTTGGCTGCCGTGAGCCTCGGCGTGGGTCTGGGGGCGGCCTTTGCGGCCGACGAGCCGCGTCTACCTGAAACGTTCGCGGTCCCGGCGTTGCACGTTGGCGACCGCGGCGTGTACGATCGATCGGGATGGACGCAATACGAAGGGTGGATGGGCAATCAGCGGTTTTCTGGCAGCACGGACTTCAACGACACCCAGGTGTCCTTTGAATGGATGAACCCGGCCGTCGTCTACGATGGCGATGGCGTACTGCGCGACGCCGCCCCGTTGATCGTCACCACGCCTTCATCGATGCCTGGGCTGCCGGAGGCTGATTACATTGACCCCGCCACGGGCACGACCATCGCGTCCGAGTTTGGTTTCAATTTCACGACGCCCTGGATTGGCGCGCCGCGACCCCTGCTTGATCTGGGGCGCGGGGAATCCCAGCGGGACACGCAATGGCGGTTCACACGGTTCGGTGGAACCAGCCCGTGCGGCTTGTGGGCGTCCGTCCAGGGAACTACGGAGGTTCCTGAAAGCCTTCGTGCGCCCGGCTGCTCCAAGACGCAGGTGTTGTCGGCCACGGGTACTCAACGCATCAATGGTGCCCTGGCCATCCGCTACCAAGGTCACGATGACAACCGGACCTACACGCTGTGGTACGGCCGGGAGGCGTCGGCGCCTCTGCGGGTGCACTTGACGTTCGACCACACGGACGAGGACGGCTACTGGCGCGGCGACGTCGGTTGGGATTTGGTCGGCTTCGAGGCCGGTTCCAATCCGTACCCGCCCGCTCGGGCCCTGGGCGAACCCCTGGATGCCATTCCCCTCGTTCCACGCGGCGAGACCGGCCCCGATGCGGGCGCCATCGTCATGGAGTTTCCATTGGAGACGGCTTGGCAGGCGGCCCGGGAGGACGATGAGGTGCAGGCGTTTCGGCAGGAGCACCCCGAGGCGTACGTGGCATCTGCGGCGCCGTGGGAGGGTGTTGTCGGGGACTACCGGTTCTGGCAGTGGAGCCTGGTTCTTACCGATGGCCCAGACGTCCTTCGGCTTGACGTGACGCGCACCAAGCCCGCGATCGTCCACGACGCCAGCCCGGGCGGCGTTGTCGACGAAGTCTCTGATGCGCTTTGGCCGACGTATGTCTCGACCGGCGGGAACTCTCAGTTTGATCCGTTTCCAGTGTATTACGCAACTCGGGAGCACCTGCCGGCACGCATGCCCAGCCCTGCCGCAGTAGGCGAGGCCTGGGCTGCCATCGATGCCGCCAGCCATGGTGGCGGGATTGCAAGCGACCGCACCATCAACACATGGAGCTTCTCAATCACATGCGACGAGTCCCCTTGCACGAACCCCTGGGTCAGAGTTGGTGCCGGACATGCGCAGGTGCTGTATGAAGATCCTGGCCCTGCCGCGACCGTGACGGGCGGTGAGGCCCGATACGAGCAATTGACGGCCATGTTGCTGGTCGATGGCGACGGGCAATGGGAAGTGGTCATGGAAACCGAATCGCGAGCCGTCGCGCACAACGACGGACTGCTGGCAGGTGCCTCCGATAGCCCGGGAAAGCCCGTTCCAAGCGATCGTGCCCTGGTGATGACCCCGTGGTGGTCCTGGCCGACCCCGGCTGCGGCTGCCGGGGCAGGAATCCTCGGCGTTCTGGCCGGCATCATCTACTGGATCTGGCCATCCATCAAGGCAACGCCGGCCTTCGGGCTCTTTAGCCGCTTGCACCGGAATCAGGTGGCCAATCACCCATCCCGGGCCAGAATCCTGCAAGCCCTGGAAGCCGAACCCGGCTTGCACCACAGTGAACTGCGCCGCCGCCTCGCCATGGGCAATGGTGCCATCGATCATCACCTGAACGTGCTGGTCTCCAACGAACTGATCGTGCGGCGCAAGGAGGCCGGCTACGTTTGCTTCTTCCCGGCTCGAGGCGTCGATCGGCGGGATGCGGCGGCCCTGCCATGGGTTCGATCGGCTGGCGCGCGGGAAATCCTTGCCGTGGTGGCCTCCCAGCCGGGCCAAAGTGCCCTTGCGTTAGCGGCGGCAACCCACCT
>JBFJVP010000343.1:0-3668 GCA_041624075.1 Thermoplasmatota archaeon
ATGCCGGGGTTCAAGGGTCGATTGATCACTAACGCCCGTGATGACAAGCTCCAGTCGGCGGCGACGTGGAAAGCCCTCTTGGGCAAGCCGGAGCACCACTCGTTGACTGCAATCAGTTACGTGGTGGAGCGGGACAAGAAGACCGACACGACCTACCGCGTGCAGCGGCGCGACGGGGGCCTCATGGTGGTGCCCGGCTTGACGGCGGTGCGCCACTTCAAGTTCGCAAGCACCGGCAACGAGTACGACGACCCGTGCCACGTGCAGGTGACGTGTGACGCCAACGACTTCGTTGCGAAGATCCATGACCGCTTCGTGGTCGATCTGGACTCGCCGACGGCCAGGGACACCTGGATGAGTGCTGACGTGGACGCGTGCCTGCATCTCCTGCGGCCGGCCGGCGACGAGGTTTACGAACTGGTACCCATTGCGGCCGACGCATGGAAGAGCCGCAGCCCTGAGGCGGTGGCGCCGGCCGGCGAGCCCTGGGTCTGGCAGGGGGATTGAGAATTTTGGGCCCTGGCCTGCTTGGCCTCTGGGCGCGGATGCCTTGGTGGTGACGGTCCAGTTGGAGGTATGGGTGGGCGGCCACTCGCGTGGTTCGTGGGAATTGCATTCGGTTTTAGTTGGACGCTGTTCTTGATTCCCTTGGCCTTCGGGGCACCCGGCACGCAGGCCCACAGCGTAGCAGCGCTCGTTGCTTGGGCGGTGGCCATGTGGGGGCCCGGGCTCGGCGCCATCGCCGCTGTGCGCAGTCAAAAGCGACCGGTGCTAGCCACGCTTGGGATGCATCGCCTGGGTCGCCGGCGAGCCTATGCCTGGGCGTGGCTGCTGCCGCCCGCCATCGCCTTTGTGACAGCGGTGGCGGCGTGGGCACTGGGACTGGGGCCCTGGGATCCCCCGCGAGCCATGGCGGAACTTGTGGGGGACGAGGAGGCGCCATTCGCCCTGGAAACCCTGGTTGCGATCCAGATTGCTGCGGCGCTTCTTGCCGCGCCCCTGGTCAACCTCCCGCTCGCCCTCGGCGAAGAACTGGGGTGGCGAGCGTTCCTGTTGCCAGCACTGGAAGAGCGCGGCTCGAGCCGACCGGGGGCACTTCTGGGCTCCGGGGCCATCTGGGGCATCTGGCACGCGCCCGCCATCGCCCAAGGCCACAACTACCCGGGCCACCCCGTGCTGGGCATTCCCCTCATGATCGTGGCCGCAGTACTGTGGGGCGTTTTGCTGGGCTGGCTCTACCTGCAAACGAGGTCCGTCTGGGCGCCGGCGCTGGCCCACGGCAGCCTCAACGCAAGCGCCGCGCTGCCGGTCTTGCTGATCGCCGGCGTCGACGTGACGCTCGCGGGGCATGCATTGAGCGTCGTCGGTTGCGTCATCACGGGAGTGGCGGTGGGCATCCTGGTCCTGTGGCTCAGGAGCCGCGGCTGGCCGTCAGGCCCAGGGCCTGCCGGCGCGCCCGAGTCCAGTCAATCGTCCATGGCGCACGAGCGGGATACGCAAGCACGCGACCCGGCCGCGATGTCTAGATGGGCGAACCCGGAGTCAGTCCTGCCGTTTCTTGGGCAAAGTGGACGTACTTGCAGTGGGGACTGCCAACGGAAACGTAGGTTTGGAAGGGGTCCCTGGGCTCGCCGCCGTCCACATCGAGGCTGTACTCGATCGGCTTGCCAGGAACCGCCGTGGACGCGATGACCCAGATCTGATAGGTTCCCGTGACTGGCGCTGTCAGGCTGAGGCGTTCCTTGTACGGCCCCAGGCCGAAGTTCCAGGCTCCAAACTCGCCGGGGACCACGGGGCACAAAGCGCCTGTACCAATTTCGACCGCGATGTAGGCCAGGCAGTCGGTCTGGGTGTACTCGCATTCAGGTGCCCGCGGCGGCACGACGGAGACATCCAGGTCGGCCAAGGGATCGTCCCAGGACAGACTCAGCGTGATCGGGGTGCCTGCGACCAGGTCCATGGTGTAGATGTCGCTCGACGCCAACAGGGGCGTGGCCAGGGTGGGGGTCATGGTGTTGGCAAGCGTAGCCGGAGTAAGCAGCAGCACGATTACCAGGAGGGGGGCCTTCACGGCGCGCGACCCCAGGGGGCCGGGAAAGAGCTTGCGAAGCTCCCGTGTTGGGCAGCCGCCACGGGGCAACAACTAATCCGGCCAACCGGAGTCCCTGTGCCGTGCGAGGCGACGCCGAATTGGAGCCATGGCAAGAGCCACCCCAGGGGCGCTGCGTGGACGCCTCCATCCTGCAATTGTCAGGCATCGAGCAGGTTTCAGCCATCATCGACGGCTCGGCCCCCAAACCCGGCATCCACTACCTCACCGGCATGCGACCCACCAGCGTTGGCGACGGCGAAGCCACGTTCACCATGCCCGCCTCCGAGTGGCTCCGGGACGCAACGGGAGCCATCGACCCGTCCGTACTGAACATCCTGGCGGATGGGCCACTTGGCTCGGCCTTCCAGACGCGCCTGCCGCCGGCCACCCCCTACACGACCCTGGAGCTGTCCATGAACCACCTCCAGCCCGCCGCGTTGGGTGGTGATCTGGAAGCCCGTAGCCGAATCGTGGGCTCGCCAAAGGCTGGGCTTACGGACGTGCGCATCACGGACGCCGGAGGCCAACTGGTTGCCTACGGCACCTGTCGGTGCCTGGTCCTGCCAGCCCCCAAAACCATGCCGCCCGCCCAGGGGGCGCCGCCGTCGCCGTCGCATGCAGGGCAACCGGTGCAGCCTCCCTACCAGCGGACCCCGCGTGGCGCCATCATGACCGCCGCTGACCTGAATGTGGGCGGGCGTCAGCGGTTGCAGCAACGCATCGATGGCGAGCGTGGCCCGTCCCCCATCGAGGTCTTGACCGGCCGCCGGCCCACCGCCGCAGGAGCAGGCATGTGCCGACTCGAACTGCCTGCCACGCCATGGCTCTACAGCCCCTTCCCCCGCGTTGAAGGCGGCGTGATCGCCATGCTGGCCGAAGCAGCCATGGCCAGTGCCGCCCAAACGACGCTAGGCCCCGGAGTGGGCCAGTCCACACTGGACACGAAGGTCAATTTCCTCCGGCCCGTGTTGGGGGACGGCAGCAACATGCGCGTCGACGCGCAAGTCATCCACCGCACCCGCCGGCTGGCCATGACGCGGTGCACCATCACGGACGGAGGCGGACGCACCGTCGCCCTGGCCTCCGGCACCAGCTCCTTCACGTTCGATGAATCAGCGCTCGATGAAGCGGCCTGACCCCGGAAAACCTCAAGGGCATCACGAGGCGTGGTACTTGCACCCCCTGCTCCATCAAGAGGACTGGTCGAAAGCCGCATCAGGGCCGACAGGCAACCAAGGCTTGGCACACTGCCCCCCGGAGGGACAGCCATGGTAGAACAACTCATACAGCACCCGGAAAAGTTCGCCGACCAGCCCCAAAACGCCGACCCGGCCGAAACCCTCCTCCTTGACTTCTTCGACGACGTGTGGGCCCGTGGAAACGCCGACGCCGTCGGGCACTACCTGTCGAACGACTTCACCTTCGTGCCGCCGCCGGGCTACGAACCCACCCGCGCCGGCTACCAGAAACTGGTGCACGACATGCACACCGCCTTCCCCGACCTACAAGGCGACATCATCGACGTAACCGGAAACCACGGAACCGCCGCCGGCCACTGGATCATGGAAGGCACCCA
>JBFJVP010000344.1:0-3660 GCA_041624075.1 Thermoplasmatota archaeon
CACCACCTTCCGCTTCACCCTCCCCAACGCCAGCCCAGACCCGCCCAAGGACCAAGAGGACCAGCGACCCTCGGCCCCCCTATCCACCGCCGCCAAGCCGCCACAGGAGGCCCAACCGCCGGCGCCCCGCGCCGCCAAGCGGCCTGGCTGGCGGGATGAGCCGGAAACCTAGGCAGCAGACTCCACGACACGCCGCGAGCCACACCACTGCGGGAAAAGCAACGCCAAGCGCTCACAAGCTCCCGCCAACGCTGCGCGACAGCCTCTCTCCTGAAAACCGCCGCGTCGTTCAAATACCACCTGCTCCTCGCCGCGCCAGCACACCCGATCCTCACGGACCGAGTGAGCACGTCGAAGGAGTCAGAAACCATGGCAAAAGGAATCGACCGCAAGTCGAATCCTGTGCTCGTGGAGCTCATCCTCAACCTCAAGGCCGCTGGCCGCGAGGGAGCTCCCATCTGGCGAGACATCGCTTCCCGCTTGGAGAAGCCGTCGCGCAACTGGGCACAGGTCAACGTCAGCAAACTCGAAAAGCACGTCCGCGACGGCGAACACGCCGTCGTGCCCGGCAAGCTGCTGGGCAGCGGAGACCTCGCAAAGCCCTACACGGTCATTGCGTACAGTGCCAGCGCCGCCGCCAAGGCCAAGATCACGGCCGCCGGCGGAACCGTCCTGACCCTGAACGAGGGCGTTGCCCAGTTCCCCAAGGGTGAGAAGTGCAGGATCATCGGGTGAATCACATGGTTACGATCATCGATGCTTCCGGACTGGTCCTTGGCCGCATGGCCACGGACATCGCCAAGCGCGCCCTGAATGGGGAGGAAGTGCACGTCGTCAACGCCGAGAAGGCGGTCATCACGGGCGCTTCCAAGAAGGCCATCCAGGCCCGCTACAAGTTCAAGCGCGAAGTCGGCACCCACCGCAAGGGTCCCTTCTTCCCCCGCGAACCGCACCTCATCGTCAAGCGCACCGTCCGCGGTATGCTGGACTACCAGTCGCCCACGGGCCGCGCCGCTTACAAGCGGATCAAGGCCCACATCGGCGTGCCGAAGGAGCTGTCCGGCCAGGAAACGGTGACCGTGGAGTCCGCCAAGCGCGACCCCCGCATCTTCCTGACCGTCGCAGAACTGTCCACCTACCTGGGTCGCCCCACGGAGGCCTAATCCATGGCCAAGAAAGTCATCAACACCAGTGGCAAGCGCAAGACCGCTGTGGCTCGCGCTGCCGTCATGAAGGGAACCGGCAAGGTTCGCATCAACAAGATTCCCCTCGAGATCCACGAGCCGCGCCTGGCTCGCCTGAAGATCGAGGAGCCCTTGCTGATTGCGGGCAAGCGCGCCGAGAAGCTCGACATCAAGGTCACCGTCGAGGGTGGCGGCGTGATGGGTCAGGCAGACGCCATCCGCACGGCCATCGCCCGCGGTATCCTGGACTACACCAGCGATGATGAGCTCAAGACCCAGTACTTGGCCTACGACCGTACCCTGCTTGTCAACGACACGCGCGTGAAGGAGAGCAAGAAGCCTCTGGGTCGCGGTGCTCGCAAGAAGCGCCAGAAGTCGTACAGGTGATCTCATGATCATTCCCGTACGCTGCTTCAGTTGTGGTGCCATCGTGGGTTCGGCCTACGAGGCGTACAAGGCCCGGATGGCTGAGGGCATGAGTGGCAAGGAAGCGTTGGACTCCACGGGCCTGACTCGCTTCTGCTGCCGCCGCATGGTTCTGAGCCATGTGGACCTCTTGACCGAAGCCGCGCCGTACGAGTAGGCGCCGGGACCGCCGCGCTTACGGCGGCATCCTGCGCTCTGCCATCCTCTTCCCTTTCCCAATCCTTCTTCTATTCCGTTTTTCGTTTCTAGTTCCGCTTTTTGAATGGGCTCCGAGCTTTGGTTGTCTGAGGCGCGTGCTGGTTCTCAGGGTGGTCGCGGACGGCTTGCAAGGCTCCGGGTGGTACCGGTGGGTGGGCTGGCGTCGGCTGGAATGACAAAACATTCAACGGGGATGACGGGTCACGCAGGCTCATGCACCGATTTGTGCTCGTAGTCTTGGTTGCCAGTACGGCGCTTGCCGGCTGCTTGACCGACGGGTCCGACGACAGCCTGGCGGCCCCCATTTCCCTGGAGGGCGCCAACGACAGCCACCCAGCCTTTGGCTACCCCACGGCGATGGGGCTGCCAGAGGGCGATGAGCAGCTTCCGAAGGGGTGGGCCAAGATCCCGATGAAGGAGCTTCCCGAAACGCTCACTGGGCTCGAACCTGTGAGTACGGTTGCTGGCGTTCCCTCCGGCGCCGGGGTGTCCATCTTTGGCCACTTGGGCTTCGTGGGTGCTTACGATGAGGACCGGATGCACATCGTCAACCTGATGGACCCCGCCAATCCGGAAGTCGTCGGCGAAGTGGATGCCCGGGCCGGCGACGTGGATGTCATCGCTTACCCCGATGGCCGGCTTGTGGCGGTGACTGCGACCCGTGGTACAAACATGATCGTGGTGGATGTGAGCGAGCCGTCGTCGCCGGAGATCCTGACCGTCATCGAGACCGGCACGGGCAACCACAACCTGGCTGTGGTGCCGGGTACACCCATCCTGTACAACGCGGCGTCGGACGGGAAGGGCGGAGCCACGGAGATCTATGATCTGACGGACCCCGAGAACCCGGTGCTGGTGCAGACATGGGCCAACGGTTACGGTTGCCATGCGCAGTCGTTCTTCATCGACCAAGACCAGGAGCTCTTCCGTGGTTACTGTGCCGGGGTTGAAGTCACGCAGATCTGGGATGTCACCGATCCGCTCGATCCGCAGGTCATCGTGGACATTCCCTTCCCGGTGGGCGGTTCGGAGGCCCTGGGCGACCAAGTGGGTGGCATCGCGCCGGCGACCTTCAGCCACTTGGCCATGGCCAATCATGATGGATCCATCTTGATCGTGGGCGACGAAACTGGTGGCGGCGTGGCGCCCGGGTGCGACGCCTACTTCCATGGCTTTGGCACGACGGTCACGGGGCCCCTGGGCAACCTCTGGTTCTACGACATCAGTGACGAGGCAAACCCGGTCTTGAAGGGCAGCATCAGTGTTGATGCCTACGAAGCGTTGGGTTCCTGCACGGCGCACTTCGGTTCAATCATCGAAGACAGGGACCAGTTGGTTATGGCGTACTACACGGGCGGCGTGGCCTTGATCAACTTCGAGGATCCGTCGGCGCCGTACATTCAGGATCAGTGGAAGCCGGAGGGCATGGAGCCTTGCACGCTGTGCGGAACGTGGGACGCTTGGTACTACCAGGGCTATGTCTTCACCGGCGACATTACGCGCGGCATGGATGTCTTGACATTCGTCTAGGCCGGACAATCCCTTTTCCTTTTCCTTGATTTTTTGATGCAGGTGAACTGGCCGCGGCGCCGTCGGCCGGCCCGGCAAAAACGGAGGGGAAAGGAAGAGGCTCCAGGCGTGCCTAGATAATGATCGTGTCGGGGCTGGCGCAGTCGGGGTCGCCACCGATCTCGTCGCCACCTGCGAAGTCGCGCTGGAGGCCGGCTTGGCCGTTGCTCTCCTCGTAGATCCAGGCAGAGATGGCACCGGTGGTCGGGTCATCAATGGCAATGTAGTATCCACTTGCCTCAATGGCGTCCGAGGTGGCGCATTCGGCGGCGGTGGCGGGGGC
>JBFJVP010000345.1:0-3652 GCA_041624075.1 Thermoplasmatota archaeon
GACGCCCGGCTTGCCTGCTGCGGCCCGTTGACCAACCCCTTATCGGGGCGGTCCATGCCGCCCGCGTGACCCCAGCCGAGGGCAATCGACTCGCCGGTGAAGCCAGTCCTTACCTGCTCCAGCACAAGGACAACCCCGTCCGTTGGTGGCCCTGGTGTGACGAGGCGTTCGAGGAGGCCCGCCGGCGGGACGTGCCCGTGTTTCTTTCCATCGGCTACGCGACCTGCCATTGGTGTCACGTCATGGCCCACGAGTCCTTCGAGGACGACGCCGTGGCGGCACTGCTCAACGAGCACATGGTGTGCATCAAAGTGGATCGCGAAGAGCGGCCCGATCTGGACGACATCTACATGGCGGTATGCCAGGCGACCACGGGTTCTGGTGGCTGGCCCCTGACCGTGGCACTCACGCCGGACCGGGAGCCCTTCTTCGCGGGCACGTATTTTCCCAAGGAGTCGCGGGCGCACCGCATCGGCATGATGGATTTGGTTCCCAAGCTGGCCGAGGTGTGGCGTGACAAGCGCGACGAAGTGGTGGCGTCGGCCCAGCACCTCGTGGAGCACATTCGGCAGCCCCTTGGAAGCTCAGCTGGCGCGGGCTCCACGGCACGCGGTACGGAGCCCCCCGACGAGGCTGCACTCCACACCGCGTTCAAGCAGTTGATGGAGCGCTTTGATGCCCAGCGAGGCGGCTTTGGCCGGGCACCCAAATTTCCTTCCTCGCACCTGCTCCTTTTCCTGTTGCGCTACTGGAAGCGCACGGGCAAACAGGAACCCTTGGCGATGGTGACGACGACCCTGGATGCCATGGCTCGCGGCGGCGTCCGGGACCACATTGGGGGCGGATTTCACCGCTACAGCACGGACACCGAGTGGCTGCTGCCCCACTTCGAGAAGATGCTGTACGACCAAGCCATGCTGGCCATGGCGTACACCGACGCGTGGCTTGCCACGGGAAAGGAAGACTACGAGAGCGTGGCGCGTGAAATCCTCGACTACGTCCTGCGGGATCTTCAACAACCGGAAGGCGGCTTCGCCAGCGCCGAGGACGCCGACAGCGAAGGCGAGGAGGGGTTGTTCTACACGTGGACCCACGCCGAGTTGGCCGCGCTGGGAACTGAGGCGGATCTCTTTTGCGATGCGTACGGCGCCAAGGCGGAGGGCAACCATGACGACGAGGCGACGAGGCAGCCCACGGGGCGCAACGTCCTGTACTTGCCCGAGCCGTTGGAACAGGTGGCGACCCGGCATAGATTGCCCGTCGATGCCCTGGAGCAGCGACTCGCTGCGTGCCGGGACAAGCTGCTTCGCTTGCGGGAGGACCGGGTCCGGCCCCTGCTGGACGACAAGGTCCTGACCGACTGGAACGGCCTCGCCATTTCGGCCCTGGCGCGGGCGGCCCAAGCCTTTGATGAGCCCCGCTACGCAGAAGCAGCCCAACGGGCTGCCCGGTTTGTCCTGGACAAGCTGATGCCGGAGGGTCAACTGCGGCACCGCTACCGCGCGGGCCACGTGGACGATCTGAGTTTCCTGGACGACCACGCGTTTCTGGCCAACGGACTCATCGACTTGTACGAAGCCACCTTCGACCCGGCTTGGCTGGAGGCCGCCGGCGGCGTGGCAGAGGCATTGCATCCGTTCAAGAGTGAACTGGGAGCGTTCTACCTGGCCCCGCCTCGCACCGACCTGGTGGCCCGGCGGCTGGATGCGTACGACGGCGCGCTGCCCAGTGGCAACAGTGTTGCAGCACTCATGCTCATCCGGCTAGCCCGCATGACCGGGGAGCCTGCCTGGCAGACCATGGCAGCCGACGTGATGGGCGCGTTCGCCGACGCCCTGAATCGCCACCCTTCAGCCCTGGCGATGATGCTGTGCGCCCTGGACCACGAGCTGGGGCCGGCCAAGGAGATCGTGGTCGCCGGCAACCCCGCCAGCCACGACACCCAAGAGTTGCTTGCCACCATCCGAATGGCGTATCAGCCCAACCGGGTCCTCTTGGCACGCGCCGGCGACGGTGGAACCACCGACTTGCATCTCGCCCGGGTGGCGCCTTGGACGGCTCACCACGACCCGGTCGGCGGAAAGGCGGCAGCGTACGTGTGCATCGACCACGCCTGCCGGCAGCCCATCACCGACTTCCACTACCTGCAACGGGAATTGGCCTAGCCCCTGCGGCGACGCATCGCAGGGCAACGCCCGGCTAGGATCGCCGCTCTTGGGCGGCTTCGGTGGATTGGCACTCGTCGATGATGCGTGCCTGGGTGGAGGAACCATTGGACTTCTTGGCCTCCAGTCCTTCCAGGATGGCGGAGATGGCGCGCTTGGTATCCATGGGAAAGTCTGCCGACAGCATCCACCGGGCATAGTCGGCGTGATCCTCCAGCAAGCCGTCCCGGTACTTGCCAAATCCAAAGCGAACGTCGCCGTCGTCGCGGTAGAGGCGACGGGCCCGGTCGAGCCACTGCCGATCCGGCACCTCAACGGCTTGGCTCAGGTCGTCCGGAAGGCCATGGGCGCCGCGCTGGGCACGCAGAACCTCCAGCATCGCGTCGGTGTCCGCCTCGGCACGGTGGGCGCCATCCAGATCCTTCCCGACGTAGTGCCGGTAGGCACCCTCCAGGGTATGGGGCTGGTTGCGGCGGTAAATCATGAACGGATCGATGCAGGGGTGATTCATGGCGACCCCTTGCTGCCCGGCGCGCTGCAACTCGTAGTGCAGCACATCGCGGTCGAAGGAGTGGTTGTAAGCGATGAGCACCCTTGCGTTCACCCACTCCTGGACCTTTTGGGCAAACGCCGAGAAGGGAGGCTGGCCGGCTACGTCGGCGTCTGTGATGCCGTGGATGGCGACGACTTCCCCGGGTATGGGCTGACCCGGGTTGACCAGTTGGGTCCAGCGTTCCAGTTCTTCAAGCTCCGCGTTGAGGCGGACGAGGCAGAACTCGACGATGCGATCCCGTTCCGGGTCCAGGCCAGTGGTCTCGAGGTCCAAAGCCAGGAACTCCATGCGAAGGCCGTAGCGTCGCACACATAGATACGCGTTGGCTGATGGGCCTTCCTGGGATGCAGCCGCTTGGCTGCGGAGGGCACCTACTGGTTACCCCACCCCAGCCGCTGGGCCAAGTCTTCAACGCGCACTCGAATTTCATCGCGAGTGCTGCGAAAAAAGGCATCCTCTCGCCCAACCGGGTCGTCCAGCCCCCAGTCCTCATCGGTGCGGAGGGTCGGACAGCTCTCCGCCACGCCGCAGCCCATGGTCACAACCCGGTCGTACCCGTCCAGGGATTCCCAGTCGAGGAGCTTGGGGACGCCATCGACGGGGACGCCCACCTCCTGCATTACGCGGATCGCGGTGCGGCTGACCGACGCAGCAGGTTCGGTGCCAGCGCTGGATGCATCCAGTCCGATGGCCTTGGCGAAAGCCTCGGCCATTTGGGAGCGGCACGAGTTGCCCACGCATACAAACAGGACCCTGGGCGGGTCGTTGGGTGGCGCAGTCACGTGGGAACCCCCTTGGGTGCGTCCCCGGGCGTGGGGCGCCGAGGAAGGCGCCCGTGGGCCAAAGCGCCGGCGAGGCCACCCGCCACTGGCGCCAGGATGTACAATGGGAGAATGGCAAGGGCAGCTGGTTCAAGGGATGCGAGCGCGGGCCC
>JBFJVP010000346.1:0-3635 GCA_041624075.1 Thermoplasmatota archaeon
GGTCCAGGAACCGCTCGTAGTTGCCCAGATCAAGGTCGGCTACGCCGCCGTCGTCCAGGACAAACACCTCGCCGAGCTCGAAGGGATTCATCGTGCCGGCGTCGATGTTTAGGTAAGGGTCGATCTTGACCGCCGTCACGGAAACCCCGCGAGCCTTCAGCAGGCGACCGATGGAGCTGGTGGTGATCCCCTTACCGAGACCAGAAAGAACTCCGCCAGTCACGACGATGTATTTCGTCATGCTCAACGGGAACCGACCTACGGGGGTGTTCCATTTAGGGCTTCCCTTGGCAGCCAGCGTCGACGGGCGGGCCGGGAACCGATGGCCAGGATGCGTGCTGGTCGACTCGAGCCCCCGGTCGCACTTCGCCCGGGCGCGACGCTGGGCGCGGCCATGGAGCATGGCCGCACCCGTGGCAGAGCCGCCCGAGTCGTGAGGCCCGCCAGCGCGGCCAGCCGAACAGGGCGCGTCGAGCCCCGTGCGCGCCCGAGCGCTTATGGATGCCATGGCATTCGGCCGCCCCGTGCCCGTGACTCGTCTGGTCCTCAAGACCGTGGAGGCCCGCCGTTACCAGGACGCCCAGGCCAATACGCAGATCCGCGTCGACCACAACTCCAACCTGTCGCACGTACGCCGCCTGGGCGACGACGAGATGGAGGTTGAGTTCGGCTACACCACCAGCTATGGACCCCTCGGACTGGTCAAGGTGGAGGGCGTGCTGGCCCTGTCACACCAGGGCGCCGGCAGCGCCGCCGACGAATGGACCAAGACGCGCAACCTGCCGCCGGAACTGGCCCAACAGGTCCACGGCGCCATCATGTCAGCATGCGTTCCAGAAGCAGTCGGCCTTGCCAAGACGATTCGGTTGCCGCCGCCGATCCCGTTGCCCCAGATCCGCTTCAATTCCCAAGGCGACGCCAAGGCTGGCGGTGGCGGGGCCAGCGGCGCCGACCAGCACGCCCCCGAAATCGGGTGAGCAAGCCACTCTCGAGACGCGGGGTGCGCCGGCGCACCATGAGCCAGGCAGCAATGCGTGGAGCCGGCGCCACGGCCGGCGGCACCTCCAACCAGGTCTGGTCCCAAAGGGGTGCCAAACCAAGCGCTTAAAGACGGCCCTCCAGTTGGATCGACAGAAGGGATGCCACCATGGCTCGCACGATCGAACGCCGCCGCACAACGACGACCACCCGCCGTGTGAGTTCGGAGGGCGCTGACCAACTCAAGCAGAACATTAGCACCATCGCCGACGAGCTGACGCGAGTGCGCGACCAGGCCCGCCAAGAAGTGGACAGCCTGGAGCGCATCCGCGGCATGCTGGATGTCGGCTACCTGAACGAGCTCATCTCCAACATCGAAGCGCTCGAAGAGCGCATGGAAGAGATCGAGCGCGAAGCCCTCCAGTCGCGCGGCGACGCGGAAGGCCTGCGGGAGGAGCTAGAGCAAGAGCAGGAACGCCTCGCCAAACTCTGGGACGCGTACAAGACGCAGGAAGACGAACTCAACCGCGTCAAGCGCGACTACCCCTTGATGGAGGAGAAGCTCTTCGACCGCGAGCGCACCATCGACCAGTTGCGCGCCGAGATTTCCCGCCTGGAGCCTCTGTCCAAGTACAAGGGCCAGTTTGAGAAGTTGGCCGACGAAGTGGAGACGCTCGAAGAGGAGATCGAGGTCCGCGAGCGCGAGATCGAGAAGGCCAACCGGACCATCCGCGACATGGAGGACGAACTGGGCTCCTTGCGTGAGGTCAGCAACCTTCAGCCCCGCGTGGATGACTTGGAGCGCCAGTTGGAGGAGGAGCGCGAGCGCCTCGCCAAGTTGTACCGCGTCTACGAGGACTTGGAGTCCGAGAAGAAGGACTTCGAGGACCGGATCATGGATTGGGAGTCCTGGTTTGCCAAGAACCGGGCTGCGTTCGAGGCGGTCTGCAAGGCCACCTCCACGGCTCCCGCCTGATTCCGCATTGACGAATCGGCTCTTCTTCCCTCTTCACTTGTTCTCTTGTTTTGAAGTCCAGTCGCGGCTAGCGTCGGCTTTTCCACAACCGCCAGGGAACGCTGGCGCTGTGGCGCCAGACGTGTCGACGAGGGGAGGAGCCACCGATGCCGCGGCACCGTCCGCGCTCGATGGCATCGAGGACATCGTCGAGGCTGGCAGGCATGTCATCGAATTCCGTGTAGGCCGTGCCGATCTCCCTGACCGTGTGGGTGTCGCTGCCACCAACCGTGGTCACCCCCAGCTCGCCGCAGAATGCGGCCAGGTTTTCCTGCACGGGTCGCCGTTCACGGGCATTGTGAGACTCGACGACGGCGATGAGTCCTTCCTCGACGCGTTGCCTCAGGGTACTGGGTCCGACGCCAGAGAGCAGCCGCAGGGGGTGGCTTGGTATGGCTACGCCGCCCACATCTCGCGTGGATTCAACTGTTTCACGCAGGCTGTGCTTGGCGGGCACGTCACCGGAAACACCGATGGCCAGGACGTGTCCCTCGATGGAGCTCACTTCGATTCCGGGCACGATCATCATGCCGGTCTTCTGGGCAGCCCGTATGGCCTCGGCGTGGCCGGCCCGCGTGTTGTGGTCGGTGATGGCAAAGCCTTGCAGGCCGGCGGCCTTGGCCGCGTGGGCCAACTCCAGCAAGCTGCCCTGTGCGTCCCTGGAGTGGCGGGAGTGGACGTGCAGGTCGAGGCGAAAGGGTTGGTCCGCCGGTTGTGCCATCATCGAATCCTGGCGCCGGCAGGTAATGGTTTTTGCGGGTTGAGCACGGCAACCTGGTCGCCATTGTCTGCCGCGAGGATCATTCCCTGGCTTTCGACGCCGCGCAGCTTTGCCGGCTTGAGGTTGGCAACGAAGGCGACGGTTTGGCCCACCAAGTCCTCCGGCTCGGGGTAGTAGGCCTTGAGCCCCGCCACTACTTGCCGCTCGCCCAGTTCGCCTACGTCGAGCTTGAGCACAAGCAACTTGTCGGCCTTCGGGTGCGCCTCGACGCTGCGAATGACGGCCAGGCGTAGCTGGATGCGCGCGAAGTCATCGATGGTGACCAAGCCGTTGTCCTCGGCGGCCGGCTCTTGGTTGGCCGGTTTCGCCTTTTCAGTCTTGCCTGCAGGCTTTCCGGCCTTGTCGGCTTTGGCGGCCTCCGGCGCCTGGTAGCCGGGGATTTCCTTGGGGTCCAGCTTGCGAAAGAGCGCTGCCGCTGGCGCCAGCACGTGGCCTGAGCGCAGGGGTTCCAGCGCCGCGTCCCAGGTGGCGTCGTGGACGCTGCCGGGCTCGCCAAGTTGCTCCCACGCGCTCTGGGCGGCGTGGGGCATGTAGGGCGCCATGTAGACGGCGCAGGCCTTGACGATACGCATGAGGCTGTACAACGCCGCCTCTCCTGCGGCTCGGTCCTCCTTGAGCAGTTTCCACGGAGCGGTCTCCTGCATGATCTGGTTGCCGGCGCCTGCGAACTCCATGAGCCGCCGGGCGGCCTTCTTCAGTTGGACCTTGTCGAGGCTTGCGGCCATGTCGGCTCCGCAGGCCTTGATGACATCCTCGATCTGCCTGGAGAGCTCCGTGGGCTCGGCAGGCGGATCCGGGATCTTCCCCAGGTTCTTCTGGGTGAAGCTTAGGGTGCGGTGGACCAGGTTGCCCAAGGTTCCA
>JBFJVP010000347.1:0-3616 GCA_041624075.1 Thermoplasmatota archaeon
GGGTGATCTTGCCGTCGGTGTCGCGCCAGATCTCGGGCCCCGTGGTGGTGGTGTGTGCCGTGGGGTTGGCTTGGTTGTAGTACTGGTAGGGCAGGTAGGCGCCTTCCTCGTCGCGCATGCGCTCTGCCTGCTTGTAGTAGGAGCGGGGGTCGTCGGCCTCGACGTTGGTGGGGCAGACGATCAGCTCGGCGCCGAAGGCGCGCAGCAGCGCCTGCTTCTCCATGGGCACCTTGTCCGGCAGGGTGCATACCATGCGGTAACCCAGCAGGCCGGCAGCCATGGCGAGTCCCAGGCCGGTGTTGCCACTGGTCGGTTCGACGATGGTGCCGCCCGGTTTGAGCAGGCCTTGCTCTTCGCCGGCGCGAATCAGGGGCAAGCCGATGCGATCCTTGACGCTGAAGCCGGGATTGTACATTTCCAGCTTGGCGACAACGGGGGCCCCGCCGCGGTGAACCACCTTGTTCAGGCGCACGAGGGGGGTGTTGCCCATCAGCTCCAGGATGTTGTTGGCAATCTTCACGGCGCCGCGATGGCAGTGCCCGCGATAAAGAAACTATCCAACGAGGTTGGGTGCACCGGCCGGGCGGGGCCGGGGGCCCTCGGAGCTGCTGCAACCAAAAGAGCGGGTTGCGGCGGCCTCGTTGCCCGGCCGATGCGGTTGGTTGGTTGTTGGTTGGTTGTTGGTTGGCAAAGGGCGTGAGCCCCTCGCCGGTTCCCCCCTGCTCGGCGGGGAGGAAAATCATTGCGGTACGTTGGCTGGCCAGCTTTGGGCCAACCGGGCCGGGCACGCAGGATGCTGCGGGCCGAAGGCCATGGAGTGGGAGTGGAGTTGTGGGCGGAAGTGGGCGGAGGTGGAGTTGACTGGTTGGAGGGGGACGAGGGGGACGAGGCGGTGGTAGGAATGAATTGGCTGGATCAGGGGGTTGAGGGTGGTTGGAGTGATTGCGAGGGGAGAGGGGGAGTTGATGCTAGGTGGCGGGCGTCGCGCCTAGTTCTTCTGGAAGCGGGCCTTGACGCGGGTCAGGAAGCCCTCGTTGGCAGCCTTGACCTTCTCGGTCTCGGCCTTGACGAACTCCTGGGTCTTGGCGCCGGCTTCCTTGAGCTTGACTTCGGCCTCCTTGATCATCTCGGGGGCCTTCTCGCCGAATTCCTTGGCCTTGGCGATGGCGGCTTCGCCTTCCTTTTGGGCGCGGGCGACCAGTTCCTTGGTCTGCTCCTGGGCGCGCTGGGCCGACTTCTGGGCGAAGTCCTTGCCCTCGGCGACCAGCTTCTGGCGGCCCTCGGCGGTCTGGGCGTCGGCGCGCACGCGCTCCAGGAGTTCCTGGGCGTGCTTCTGCCATTCCTGGACCTTCTCGCGGGCGACCTGGGTCTCCTTGGCGATGCGCTCACTGGAGGCGTCGACGAGGTCCTTGAGGTTGCGCACGCCGGCTTCGGCGAGGGTTACGAGGGTCTTGGGGCCGATGCCCTTGACGTCCTCGATGAGCGTCAGGCCGACGGCCTGTTCCTTCCATTCCTTGAGTGTTTCCACGCTGATTCCGGTGGATTGGGCGACGGCTGCGACATCTGCGCGGGCCAGCTCCTCGACGCTGGTAACGCCGTTCTCGGTCAGCTTGGTCTGCTTGGCGGGTCCGATTCCCTTGATGTGCTTGAGTTCCATGTCAGTTCCTCCATGTTGTTTGAGGGGGTGATAGTGTGGTGCTGTGTGTCTCACAGCCTAATTGTGCCTAGCCAGCGGTCGTATTTAATACTTCCCTGCCGTTTTCCGGACCTGGCCGTGTATCGCCGTGTTTCGACGGATTTTTTTCGCCGCCGAACCGGCAATCTCAGGGAATTTGGGCACCCGCAAGAGCCCGCCGGTAGCGGCGAACCACACCCGCCGGGCCCCGCCGTCGACTCAGCGCTTGCGCGGCCCTCACAGTCGCAGGGCCGGCAAACATCCCAAAGCGCAAACCGAGCCTAACCAACCCCGCCGCCGCCGGCGTCGCTGTCCCGCGAATACCTGCGGCGCATGTGATCGGGAGCCGCCTCCGGATCATAGGCCTCGCCGCGCAGCGCCGCAATCCGGGTCATGATCAAGTCCGTGGCCTCACGCCACGCTTGCGGATCATCCGGCCGATCCTGCCACGGTGACAAGTCAACAGGCTCCCCGAACCGCTGCACGCACCGGGCCCGGGGATTCCAACGAGCCAAAGGATTGCCCTTGTTTCCATACACTGCATCCGCGCCGGACAGGCCCACCGGAATCACGGGCGCACCCGTCTGGAGCGCCAGGCGCGCCACTCCTGTATTCCCGCGCCCGACCACGCTACCCCCTTCGCCGCCCCGCGTACCCTCAGGGTAGATGCCCACAACGAGGCCTCGGCGCAATGCCGCCGCCGCGTCCGCCAACGCCTTTGCATTGCTGCCAGGCTCGAAGCGGTTCACCGGAAAATGAGGCCCAAGGAAGTTCGTAAACAACAGCGACGTTACTGGGTTGCCAAAGAACTCCTTCTTGCCCAGGAAGTGGACGGTGCGCTTGGCCGCCGCCACCAGCACAACAGGATCAATGGCGGACTCGTGATTGGATGCCAGGATCGCCGGTCCCTTGCGTGGGACGTTCTCCAACCCCTCCGATTTGCAAGGAAACAAAACCTTCGACGTGGGACCAACAACACTCGCCACGGCCTTGTACGCCAGAATCATCTCAGTAGCGGCCCATTACGCTGGACCACAAAAAGAGGCAGCATGGGTCGCCGCCGGGCCCGGCCCCGTCCGCCTCAGGCGCCAAACGACTTGCCGCAACCGCACGTGCTGGTAGCGTTGGGGTTGTCAATCTTGAACCCGCCGCCCATCAACTCGTCAACGAAATCCACGGTGCAGCCGTTCAGCAGGGGCGCGTGCATGGGGTCAACTAGAACCCGAACACCGTTGAAGGAGAACTCCAGTTCTCCATCCTCCGCCGACTCGGCGAAGGCCAAGTTGTAACTGGCCCCACTGCAGCCGCCGGGCACCACGCCGACTCTCAGCGCGGCACTGTCGAGGCTCTGGTCGCCCAAGAACTCCTGCAACTTGGCCTTGGCCAAGTCCGTGATCGTTAGACTCAGCTTGGCCTCGTAGGTGGCGGTTTCGCTCATGGCTGCCACTGCGACGGCCAGACTCTTAAGGCTTGCCAAGGCCCGGCAGGGGCTCACCCACCGGGTCCGACCCGACACCTGGCGGGCGCAAGGCCGCAGCCCTCATCCCGTGGCGCGCCCCTGTTGCGCTATGCGCATCTTGCTGATTCGCTTGATGCCCGCCCTCGTCGCAGCGCTTCTGCTGCTGGCCGCCGGTGGCGCCCAGGCTCGCGAGTGGCCCCAAATCATCCACTGCGTCTTCGGTGGGCCATTCGACCACTGCGGCTAGACCCAGCCGGCGATACCGGCGGCCTCAGGCGCCGGGGTCGGGGTGACCCGCAGTCAGCTTGGCCACGATCGCCTCGAAAGCCTGCTTGGCCGGACCGGGTTCCCCCTGGAAGAACGGTGTTCCCGCGTCACCGCTTCGCATGATGCTCATGTCCAGTGGAATGGCGCCCAGAAACGCGGTGCCCATCTCGTCAGCCATGCGGTGGCCGCCGCCGCTCTGGAATACATCCACGACC
>JBFJVP010000348.1:0-3608 GCA_041624075.1 Thermoplasmatota archaeon
ACCCGTGCTCGGGGCTCCCCCGCCTGGCGTGGGCGTGGACCAGCAGCCTGCAAGGGGAGTTGGCCCGCGGGTTGACGGCCCAGGTCACCCTGCAGCCAGGCGTGCACCGGATCACGCTCAGCGCCTCCCGCGGTGAATGCAACGCGTCCCAGAGCATCACCATCACAGTGCAAGCCGCCAATGCAGCGCCCACCGCCACCCTGACCAGTCCCACCGCGGGCACCCGTGTGGCAGACCAGCAAGACGCCGCGGGCCCCTACACCCTCGTCAACCTGGCTGGCAGTGGCAGTGACCCCGAGGACGGCGCCTTGGCGGGCACGGCGCTGCAATGGACTCTCCAAAGTGGCGCGGGCTCGCCTGTCAGCGTGGGTAGCGGCGCCAGCCTCTCCGGAGTCAGACTCGGGGTCGCCGACACCTGCGGCGCATCCCAGGCCCACACCATCACCCTGCGGGTCACCGACTCCAAGGGATTGTCCCACGCCTCCAGCGTCGTCGTGAGCGTGCAACGCATCTGCCCCCAGTAGTCAGGCGCCAGGGTCCCCCGGTTGCCGCGATGGCCGCAGGCCGGTGAGCAACGAGCCAGCCGGACGGTTTTTTAGAGAAGCCGCGTCGGCCGGGATGTGGTTTCCCCCACCTTCGTTGCGTCACTGGTCACCATCGTGCCCTCCATGGGGATGCTTTGGTATCTTCTCAAACGCTACGAGGACTACTTTGACGACGCACGCGTGTTCTTCTCGCTGATCGTCGGCTTCTTCGCGGGCCTGTTCATCATGGCCCTGGAAACCTTCCTGTTTCCCTTCAATACGCCCCTCTTCCAGGATCAGGCCGGCGTCGGCACCGCGTTCATCATGTTCGTCTTCGGCTACTCGACACTGGAAACCGCAGCCAAGGTGGTCGTGCTGGGAAGTCGAGGGTACAGGACCCGCAAGGACACGCCCTACTACGGCGCCGCACTGGGGCTGGGCATGGGCGCCATCCTGGGCCTGCTCTTCGTCGCCCGCACGTTGGATGTCTCTGGCCTGCTCTCGCGCAGCGTCGACCTGGCCTGGATTCGTTCGTTCGTCCTGATCTCGATGCTGCCCATGGGGGCCGCATTCGCCCACGGCGCCACGGGTGTCTGGGTTGGGTACTACACAAGCCAGGGCCGCCTCTGGAATGGCTTGGTCATGGGCGCCTTGCTACAGATGCCGGTGCTGGGCATGTACTGGCTGTGGGGCCCCATTGGCCCCAACGTTTCGTTCTTCCCTGCAGTGGCCAGCTTGGCTTACGGTGGTGCGCTTGTGGCAATCACTATCCGCCGCGTTCTGGAAAACGTGGTGCCCCCGGAGATCCGTGACCAGGTGCGCCGTGACCGCCGCCGTCAGCAGCGCCTGGGCGCTTCCAGCAAAGGGAAGCCGGATTGGTCGGCCGCCCAGGACACCGAGGCTGACCAGGATGTCGCGCCACGGGCACCCCTGAAGACCAGCGAGCACGCCGAGGTGTCGGGTGAAATGGTCGATGTGCGGGATCCTGATGCACCCACCCAGCCATCCGAAGGTGAATCCAAGGGCGATTCACGCTAGGAGGACAACGCCTGATAGTAGCCGGCCCGCGGCTCGTACACCACGTCGCAGGCTAGCATGCGAACGATCTCCTTCTCCGCCCGAACCCTGTCGAGGCCTGCGCGGGAGAGGGCGCCCACGTAGTCGTCGTGGCTGGAGGCTCCCTGCAAGCGGGTCAGCCAGAGGGCCACGGCGTCGGCGCGCTGGGACTTGTTGGTGACGGCACGGGCGCGGGCGGCGGCCTCCTCCACGGGCGAGTCGTGCCGGGGAACTTTGGGAAGCGCAAGTTCGTCGACGCGGGCTTGCTGAAGGGGCGCCTGGTCACCGGTGGTCAATTCCAGCCTTAGGCGCCCGGCGGCGGCCTGGGCCTCGCGTGCGTCGTCACCCTGCCACAGTCGTCGTCTTCGATCCAGGTCGGCGGGTCGCTGGCACCGTGGGCAGGAGGCTCGCGTGTGGCGCAGGTCGACCGCCCAGGCTTGGCGGCAGGAGCTGCATGCTACGACAGCGAAGGGCACGAGCGCCTGGTACCGGGTAGCGATCATAGGCGATTGGGGACGGGTCAGTGAAGGCACGACCGGCGGTTTTATCGCGCTTAACGCCCCAGTACGGGGTTGTGGGGCCTTCGTTTTCCGCCGTCTTGGCAGGCGTCGGCGTCTACACCGTCCTTTGGCTGGCCGCTGCGGCGCTGTGGTCCAGCTACGACGCGGTTCCTGCAAGTCTCCCCTGGCTCTTGCTGCTCCTCGTTGCCGTCGGCACCTTCGCGGGACGCTGGGCCAGTGCCCCCCTAGTGGTGGCCACGTGCCTTGGCGCAGCACTGCTGGTTGCGGCCCTTGGTCTGCTTGGCGGCAGCGCGTGGATGCCCGTCGAGCCGGTCACCCTCGCCGTGGGCCTCATCGTGGCGAGCCCCCTGCTGTACGCCGCGTGCCGACTTGGCAGCTGGCGACCAGGACGCGCCGCAACACTGACGTAGCGCGGCGGGTCGCCTGCGGCGTGGAGATCATCCTCGTGGACGCCAGCAACGTCGCCCGCGCCCGGGGCGGCCGCCGCGCCAGCTACGCCGATCTGCTGGCCCTGGAACAACACCTCATCCAGCAAGGCTTCGACCCCCACCTCGTGGCGGACGCCAGCCTGCGCCACCGCATGGACGCCGCCGACGCGGAGCACTTCGACGAACGGGTACTCAAGGGTGAGATCGTCCAGGTGCCCAAGGGCACCGACGCGGACCAATGGCTGGTCGCCGAAGCCGAACGTCTGGGCGCTTGCATCGTCACCAACGACCGCATGCAGGAATGGCAGGCAGGCCGCCCCTGGCTGGCCGAACGCCTGGTCCGCTTCGAAGCCGGCCAAAGCGCGCAACTGAAAGTCGCCCTGTAGGGACTCGCCCCCACAGCTTCGCCCTCCCGCCCTTTTTATGGGCCGCCCGCCTCGCGCGCGCCCGATGACGTGGAACTCGGTTGCTGACGTGCTGGCTGGCAAGCACACCGGAGAGACGGTGCGCTTGCGGGGCTGGGTGCACCGGCAACGCAGCGGCGGCAAGATCGCATTCGTAACCCTGCGCGACGGCACCGGCCACGTGCAATGCACGGTCAAAAAGGGCGTCGCCGACGACGACTCCCTGGACCACGCCAAGAAGGCACTCATCGAAAGCAGCGTCAGCTTGCTCGAGGGCGAGGTGGCCGAGGACGAGCGCGCCCCCGGCGGCTACGAGGTGAAGGTGACCAAGTTCACTCTCCATCAGCGCGCCGAGGACTTCCCCCTCAAGGGCGACCAAGGAGTCGAGTTCGAACTGGACAACCGGCACCTGTGGCTGCGCAGCACCCACCTGTCCACGATCCTGCGCGTCAAGCACCGCATGCTCCTGGCCATCCGGGAATTCTTCGACCAGGAAGGCTTCACCGAGGTGGACCCCAGCGTCATCACCACCAACGCCTGCGAAGGCGGCAGCACGCTCTTCGAGTTCGAGTACTTCGGCAAGCGAGCGTACCTCAGCCAGAGCGCCCAGATGTACCTGGAGGGCTGCATCTTCGGCAACCCCAAGGTGTACTCCGTCACCAACTCCTTCCGCGC
>JBFJVP010000349.1:0-3593 GCA_041624075.1 Thermoplasmatota archaeon
CGGGCTCGATCACCCTGAACGGCTTGCTCGGTGACCTGGTCAGCCTGTCCGGGTGGGGCGACGACCTGCTGGCCGGCGACTCCAGCCAATGGATCCGCCACCACGAACTCAACGGGCAGTCGGCTGGCCGCGCATACCGACCCCACAACGACTACATTGACGAGTTCTTCCAGCCCCGATTCTACAACGATTGGGGCCACCAAGACACCGCACTTGACCAATTGAGCTACGCTGGCCAGAGCAAGGCCGCCTTGTTCACCAGCAACCAGGTGAGTTACAATGTCTGCGTGGAGAATTGTCCCGTCACCCAATGCGTGCAGTACGGCCCCGAGGGGTGCATCCAGTGGCAAACCACGTGCCCCAGTGGAGATTGCACGAATCCCACCTACCAATTGCGCCAATTCCCGCAAATCCGCGCCTACGAGGTGTGCATCGGGACCGAGCCGTCCGACGACTGCGTCCCAACGGACCCCTGTGACCCCGAACCGCTGTGGATTGACCCCGTGCTGCCCCAGAGCCACGTCTACATCCGCGGCACCGACACGGGCACCGTCACGGGCCTGCCGCTGGCCATCCAGAGCGACTTGCCCCTGCGCCTGGAGGACCCCAGTGGCTACGTGGACAAGCAATGGCAGATCACCGGCCCCGTGCCGGGCCTGCCCTTGACGATCAACGCCGCGCCCGTGGACATCCAGTTGGACACGTCCGGAATGGCTGCCGGCCAATACACGGTCACGGCGCGCCTGACCCACACCAGCAGCCCCTGCACGCCCGATGACGTCATCGACATCCCCTTCCTGGTAGGCGACCCTTACCTGGCTTCGGCGGCCCAAAACGTGCGCATCGAAGGCAACATCCCCATCGACCTCGTGGCCGGGACCATTCGTCAGGAGCCCTTTGACCACTTGATCGGCCGCGAGCAACTCAACGTCGCCACCGGCCACGTGAACCTGTTGCTGCCGCCCACGCAAGCCAAGGCCCTGGACGCCTTGGCCCACCACGAGCCGCGCCCAGGCGCCGAGTGGATCGCCCAGGCGCACGCCGACACCGACGCCGTGGCGCTTGAGAACGTGGATCTGCGGGGGCTCTGCCTGGCCGTGGTGCCCTTGGCCACATGCAACCAGCTGCCTGGCCCCACCGACTACGGCCTCCTGCACACCGAAGCCGATGCCGCAGTCAACCTCCTTACGGGCAGCGTTGCCTTTGCCAGCAGCAAGGTGAAACTGGTCGCAAGCCCCGTCAACACCGCCGACGAATGCGACGACCTGTCGGTGGCCTTCAACGTCGGCTTGCAGCCACCCCTGCCCCCGATCGCCGTGTACCAGAACTGCCCATCCGTCATCCCCGTTGCGCCTGGCTTCACCATCTACCTCAACGAGGACTGGACCAACGTGGGCCAGGACTACGCCGAGGCGTACGCCAACATCGCACGCATTGAGATCGACATCCACCCGTACCGCGGCCACATCATCCTGGGCGAATCCTGGGCTGGTGCCAGCCTGGCCGGACCGGATGTGTTCATCGGGGTGCCCCCCGGAATCGACGTGCAGGACGACTTCGACACAGGTTCCGATGCGCCCTCCAGCTTCGGCCCCGTACTCGGCCAAGGGGTATACAGTGGGCACTTCCTGGGCCAAGACCGCAACGATGCTTTCCAGGTCAACGCGGCACCGGGCGACCGGCTGCGCGTGGCCCTTGACCCAAGCCACCGGGTGCAACGCGAACTGGCTACCCTGCCAACACCGCCCGCCAGCCAAACCACTCCCCGCCTGATCCAGATGGAACTCCTGGATGCGTCCGGCGTCGTGCGCGACTCCACGCGCATGGGCTTCCCCGCCTTGGCAGATGCACGCCCCGACGAAGTGGTTCTCAACGTGGACGGCCCCGGCCCCTGGCGCATCGAACTGACTCGCCTGGACAACGGCGTGGAGCGCGCACCCTACACCATCACCGTCGACATCGAACAGGTCACCCTTCTGCCGGGAGACGGCGTGCCCCCCGCAGGCGACGCGGCCAACACGTGTCCTGGTGGTGCCCCTGCACTGCCCGCCACCACGGGTTCACTGGGCGCCGCTGACCCCGGCGACCTGTTCACCGTGAGCACCGCAGGCGGAACCATCGCGGCCACCCTGCAGTTGCTGGATGACCCGGAGGGCGCCGACTTTGATTTGCACTTGCTCGACGCCTCCTGCAACCTCATTGCGTCCAGCACCAATGGCAAGACCGCACCCGGGCCCAAGGGCATGGCCGACGCCATCAACCAGCCCGTGGGCGCCGGCACCTACCACATCTGGGTGGAACGCGCCAACGGCATCGGCAACTACGCCCTTGGAGTCCAGCTACTCGACCCCTAGGCCCTCAGCGGCAAGGCATCCGGGCGGCCGCAGCCTTTGCGGCCGCCCCTCTTGGTGCCCATCCAGTTGCCCCCGCCACCGCCGCAACCGCCGCCACAGCCACAGCCACCAAGGCCAGCGTCGCAGGTCGCACCGAGGCCCAAACCCATATCCTGCCAAGCGGTGGCCCACCGCGTGAGCCCCAAGCACCTGATGGACGCCCCCCTGGAGGGACTCGACCGGATCCTCGTCGAACAGGCCGACCGCATCGAGGAATTCCTGGCCTACCACCGCAACCAGGTGCTATGCCCTGTGTACACCTCCGTGGACATTCGGCGCAACGACTTCAAGGCCGCCGTCATCGACACGAATGCCTTCCCCGCCGGCTTCAACAACCTGGCCGAGCGAAGCCACGGCGAGGCGGCCGCTGCCATCGACAGCTACCTGCACAAGATGTACCCCGAAGCGGAAGAAGTCCTCATCATCGCTGAGAATCACACCCGCAACACGTGGTACTTCCAGAACCTGAAGACGCTGCGGGACCTCTTCGTGGACGCCGGCTACACCGTGACCCTTGGAACCCTCAACGAGGAGTTGTTCCCCGAAGCCACCGTCGAAACCGCGCTGGGCGACGAGATCACGTTGCACGGAATCCTGCGCGAAGGGGACGACCTGATTGCGGGTGGCGTGGTCGCGGACGTGGTGGTGCTCAACAACGACCTCTCCTCAGGCTCTCCCGCCATCCTCGACGGACTCAACCAACCCGTCACGCCGCCGCCCAGCATGGGCTGGCACCGCCGCCGCAAGTCCGAGCACTTCCGCCTCGTCAACGAACTGGCATCCCAACTGGGCCAGTACGTCGGCTTCGACTGCTGGTGCATCAGCGCCATGCACGAACGCGTCGATGACGTGGACTTCAAGGGGCGCGCAGGACTGGAACAGGTTGCCGCCGCCGTCGACCGCATCGTGGAGAAAACCCGCAACAAGTACGCCGAATACGACATCGACCGCCAGCCACGCGTCTTCGTCAAGGCCGACGCGGGCACCTACGGCATGGGAGTCATGGCAGTCGACAGCGGCGAAGAGTTCCTGCGCATCAACAGCAAGGGCCGCGAGAAGATGGACAAGGGCAAGGAGCGCGTCAAGACCACCAGCGTCATCGTCCAGGAAGGCGTTCCAACGGATCTGCGCGTGGGCGAGGGCGGCGAGCGCGCCGTGGCCGAGCCCGTCGTCTACATGGTGTGCGGCCGCGTCGTCGGC
>JBFJVP010000350.1:0-3578 GCA_041624075.1 Thermoplasmatota archaeon
GCATAGGGAAGCCGGGTAAAAGGTCGTCCGCTGCGACCCCAGGTGGGCCCAGTCCAGAGTACCTTCCAGGACCACGAACCTGGGCTCGGCACCCATCCGCCCACCCCGCAGCGCTCGCTGACGGACCTGTGCGAATGCGCGAATTATTGTAGCCAATGGAGGAAACATTACTCAGCCACTCAGCGGATTGGAAAAGAAATGTCGGAAGCCCACCCACACCTTGGGTGAGGCATGACGTGACATTGCACATCGCCTAGCGCGACGCCTCACCTCGTTCGAGGCGCGTTACCTCCACCGTTGACGACCGCGGCCAAGCGTCTCGCGATTCTGGGCTCGATTACATCCCGGGCGGGATGAACACGGTGCCAGAAATCCAGGTGCTTGGTTCGCCTCCTGCGGGGACGCGGTCTGTTCGTTGGTGCTCCACGGTCCACGTCGATTGCTTGCTTGAGGCAACGAAGTGCGTGACCCTGCCCGAGCCTCCGAAGTTGACGGCAGCCGGTTCGGCGCTGATGGTGAATGCTGCTTCGTCGCAGGTCGCGCCGATGTTGGTGATCCGGGAGGTGAACGCATCCGACTCGGCATCCATAAAGTTGGACGCAGAGAAACCGAGAGTGGCATACCCGGCGGGAACGGAACGATCGAAGGCCGGCTCCGTGTCCTCGTCATACCATCGGGCCGTCCATTTAGACTCCCGGCCCTTGACGTCAAGCTTGCGAGTGGCCGTTTCGTTGCCACTCTGGAAGTAGTACACACCGGTGCCAGCCACATGGCCCTCGCCTGTCCCCTCGGCGACGATGACCCGGTAA
Source organism: Thermoplasmatota archaeon (assembly GCA_041624075.1). GTDB lineage: Archaea > Thermoplasmatota > E2 > JACPAO01 > JAHFTW01 > JBFJVP01. The sequence continues at coordinate 810 of JBFJVP010000350.1, forward strand.
ATGCCCGGGGACAGATCGTGCATCCAGTGATCGTTGCCGGCGAGACTATGCGCGTGGAATGGAATCGTGGTGCAAGCGCCCAGCGTCGAATTCCAAGGCAGGATGAGTACTGCGTGGGGCGGGGAGACGAAGGCCTTGGTCGGCGTTGCCGTGGCGTTCAGTCCGAGAACGAACTCCCAAACCACGTCCTGGTTGTCCTTCTGGTTCAGCGTGAGTCGATTTTCGCCTGGCCCCAGCCACACGTCGACCGGTGGGGGTTTGGAAGCGTTCGTGCTGAGGCCCTCAGGGGTCGTTGTGTTGCCTTCGAGGGGGTCAGGGGCTTCCTGTGGCTCCGCTTCGAAGGCGGGTTCCGCCGGGGGGTCAGATGCTGAGTCCACGCAACCGGCGATGACCACCAGGAGCGCGAACCAGGCCGTACGCATGGAGCAGAACTTGCGTCGTCGGTATGAAGAGGTTGCGCCCCCCATGTTGCGCCATCTGGTTTCGATGACGGCCCATGCGCGTTGGGCCCGCCGCCATTCGTACGTTATCGGACGCGCCCAAAGCCGTCGCTTTCCGCAGGATGGCCTCCCAGCAAGTGATTCGACCGCACTGCTCGCTTGGCCGCATCGGGTAATTCGACCACTAGGCAAATGGTCGCTAGGTCTCCACGCCTCAATTTTTCAACGAAACATGGTGCGCGTGCCAGGAGTTGCCGGACTAGCCATGCGCCTGTCAAGGCGGCACCTGAAAGTCCACTCACGTCGATCGCCCGACCCTCCTTTGAACTCAGGACGAGGGCGGACAAGAAGGCTCGGATTGCCAATGGCCGGCTGGACGCCGAATGGATCTTGACCAAATGGCAGCCGATCAAGGGTTGCGCCGGCGGCTGCGCGCCAATTGCCAGAATGAACTGCGCAGCACCAATCAAGCCCGGCAAACAGCCATCCAGTCAGTGCCGTTTGGCCCTGGCGCAGCGACTGAACCACGCGCCAACCCAGCCTGGCGCCGCACTCGGGGCGCGCGGGGTCCCCCGCCAGCCTCCACAATTGCCACGTCCATACAGGCTCTGCCAAACCTGGAGTCCCCCGCGCTTGGCCCAGTCCATGCGAGAGCACGTTCGGCCAGCGACAGGCTGTTCGGGGCCATTGGCACCGATGCGCAACTGGAAAGCAGTCGGTGGCCAGCGGCGTGATACACCTCGGCGCCAGGCCCATAGGGCACGGACTTGCTGCCAGGGCACGGGGCGCACGATACCCCCCGCCACGGGGCACGGCCGGGCCGTCTAGTGGGCGCAGGGCGACGGCTTGGAGGGGTTCAAGAACCGTCACCGGCGTGTCGTGGCGTGAACTCCGCCGTCAAGTCGATCGTCGCGGCCGTCGTAATCAGCATGTTTCTGTCAGGCTGTACTGATTCTGGCGCAGCCCCCACGACGGAGATCATCTTCGTGATTGTCAATGGAACCGACTCGCGTCAGTCGGTTGCCTTTGGCGCCTACGAGCCCGGTGCCGACGGGGCGCTTCATGGCCAGTTCGTTCACGGCATGGGTTCGTCCGTGTCGGCCCGCGATGCCCGCGTGGACCATGGCCGCGCCCTGACTGAAGGGTTGTCCGATTGGGTGTGGCACGTCACCCACGGCCAAGAGTTGGTCTTCGATCCTGCCGGTTGCACGGGCGTGTGGATCGTTGAGGCGCGGATCGTTGAGGAGGAAGTGGGCACCAGGCTAACGGGGGAATCCCGGTGTGAGCCGTCGTCGTAGCGTGCTCTAGCAGAACCGCACTTCGGGTGCGTCGACGGGGCCGGGGCCAGCGTAGACGCAGTAGGTCTTGCCGCTGGGCAGGGTGCAACTGGCGCGCGCGCGAGGGCCCCAGAGTGCGATGGGGTCAGCGGCGACGTTGCACGGTCCGGCTTCTGCTTCCACGAGGGGGTCCGCGGCACTGGGGGCGGCGACGGCGAGCAGGACGATGCATGGCAGGATGATGCGAGCTAGTGACATCAATTCGGCGACTCCGACCGAGTGCTTAAATCGCGCTGTGGAGGGCCGAAGCTGGATCCCGGAGACTGGCAGGTGCTGCCTCCGGGTTCTGGCCCTCTAGCGGCGTCGGGCAACGACGATGGCCAGCACGACCAGAAGCGCCGGGGCGATGCCTGGGCCGGGAGTGGCTTGACCGGCGCTCGTGCCCGTGACAACATAGGCCTCCGGGTCGTGCAGGATGCGTTGGCCGCGGCCGTAGGAGAGCGCGAAGGTCTCCTTTTGTTCCCGCTCCCCACCTTCGACGGACTCCTCGCTCTTCAGAAGGGTGGTTCCAACCGGCCTCGTGGCGCCATCGACATCGGCGTGGTCCTTCCACACGAAGGCCAACGTGATCTCCACGTCGCCGGCAGTGGTGGTCGCAGCCACACCATCCTCATCCGAGTCCATGTCCCGGTGCTGGCGCGCATGCTCAAACTCGGTACTGGACTTGGTCTCCAAGAGCAGGGCCAGGGCTGTATCATCATCCTCGAACGGGTAGTCTTCGATGAGGATGTCGACCTTGACACTGGTGGGCATCAGGCTGGCTGCGCCCACCTCAACGAAGTCCCCAAACACGGTGAACGTGAGGGTCACTTGGCCCCCACCGAGCTGGCCGACCACGGTGATGCTTTGACCTGATTGTTCACCCACTTGAACAGGGGTCGCAGTCGGCGTGGACCAACGGATTGCACCCTGAGTCTCGGCGTCCAACTCGGCGTCAGAGTCATCGCCAAGCGCCCACGATGAGATCAGCGATTCGCCGGGGTCGTAGCGGC
>JBFJVP010000351.1:0-3571 GCA_041624075.1 Thermoplasmatota archaeon
AAGTGGTTGGGGATGACGCACTCTGCGCCGCCCGTAGGATCGGGCACGCTTGTTTCGTCTGCCGGGTCTGAACCACAGAAGACCTCTTGGCCGTCGCCGTACAAGTCGCCGTCGCTCTCGGTGTTGACGGGGCTTGTCGAGTGGGTGTGGACTTCCGCGCCATCAAGCAGGGTGTCGCCGTCGCTGTCGGCTGCAAGAGGGTCGGCGCCCCAATCCAGTTCATCGCCATCCCACAAGCCGTCGCCATCCGTGTCGGGGTTCAGGGAGTCAGTTCCCAGGTCCCATTCGTCGCGGTCCGTGACACGGTCCCCGTCAAGGTCGACGGTGAACACTGCAATCTCGCCGGCCGACGCGCCCGCGTTGTCCTGGTCGTCGGTTCCGCGCGGCGCCCCGACAGCCAGGAAGCCACTTCCCAGTGCGACGGCAGCTCCGACTTGGTCACCCCCGCGGCTCTCCACGACGACTTCGAGCGGTTCACCCCAGCCGGTTCCCTCCCGGGACAACAGGTAGGCCGCCCCCGCACCCGTGCCGGGCGCGCCCACGGCAATGCCCGCGCTCCAGATGTCCACGCTGTAGCCAAAGAATTCGCCTTCAACCGGTTCCGGCGCCGTCAAGCGGGCCGTCAGGGACCAGAAACCGGATACGCGCTCGAAGACGTAAGCGGCACCTGCCCAGGCGCCGTCGGCGCTGGATCGGTAGGCGCCGGCCACGGCAGTATCGCCACTGACTGCCACAGAGGTGCCGAGCCAGGCGTGCTCGGATGGCGCCAGCGTGGTCAGCACGGCTTCCCGGTACCAGGCATCATCGGCTCCGGTGTAGATGTGGAGTGCGCCGGCGTCCGGCCCACGCGTGTTGTCACGGTTGGCGCCGATGGCCAACGTTGAGCCATCAATGTCCACGCTCCGCCCGAAGCCCCGGCAAGCCTCATCGGGCTGAATGGTTGCAAGCAGCGTGGGATCAGCGAGGGGGCCGTAGACGTACACCACGCCCGTGGAGTCGGCGTTGGGTGCGCCGATCACCACAACATCGTCTCCGATGGCAGCAGTGATGCCGAAGGAGGCCCCGGCCTGGCTGGCGGCTCCCAGGAGTTTGGTCGGGGACTGCCACTGGGTCCCGTCGAAGTGGTACAGGTATGCGCTGCCGTCGCCGGAGGCGCCGTTGTCGTCGCGGGGCGCGCCCACGATGAGCCAGTTGCCCTTCACATGGACGCTCTGGCCAAACCCGTCCCCGATGGCCCCGTCGGGTGCACGCAGCACCTGATCGGCTTGCCAATCCTGTGCCCACCGGTACGTGCGCACCAAGCCGCTTTGGTGGCCCGGTTCGCCGACGGCCATCCATTCGTCGTCGATGGAAATGCTGCTGCCAAATGCGCCGTTGTCGGAGCCCGGCGAAAAGAGTTCAGAATGGGCGGGTGCCAGTACGGCCTGGGCTGGCGCCAAAGAGCAGAGCAGGAGCATGCTCAGCAGTGAGGTGCGAGCCGATGCGGTGGTCATGGCTCCCACCCCCCATGTTGAAAGATAATGGTTGCGCACCCGGTCGTACCTGACGAAACCACGTGGTTGGCCGGTGCGGCAAGATGCCTGCAGTTAGTTGGGCAGCGCCTGCGAGTCCCCGTTTCCATCCAGCATTTTCAGCAGTGCCTCAAGCACCTCGGGCTGTTCTGGCTGCATGAAGTGGCCAGCGCCGGCAACGATTTTGACGTGGGCGCCAGCTTCGGCCCACTCCCAGGCGTTGGCCCACCAGTCCCGAATCATCGGCTCGTTGTCTGAAACCAGGTTCACGAGTTGCCCACAGGCGGCGACTGCGCCAGCCAGGTTTGGAATGGGTTGGGCCCAAGGGCGGCTGGTGGGGCGAAGGTCGTCCACCGTGAACCAGCCCGCCACGGCCAAAACGCCCCTCAGGTGGCCTGCGTCGTCATCGGCCAGCGTGCGGAGCACCACTTGGGCGCCAACCGAATGGGCAACGACGATCGTGTCGGCGCGTGCCTGGTCGCTGCCCAGGGCCGTCCTGAGCGCCGCGGTGCACTCGGAGATGATAGGCAGATCCGGGTTTGGAATGCCCACGAAGCGCACCTCCTGGAAGCGGTTGGTTTTCCTGGCACCGCGGGCAAGGCTCGCGTACCAGTCGCTATCGGCGCGGCCGCCCCAGCGGGGAAGGATCAGCAGGCGGGTCAACGCCTGTGCAGCGGTTTGGGTGGTTTGAGCGCTCCGGGTCTTCAAGCGACGTGGCGCAAGTTGACGGCGCCGCCGCGCTTGAGGGGCCCCATCGCTTCGCCAGGCATTTGCGCCACCCCGCAGCCGCGAACCTCCACTCCCTGCGCGCCGTCGTGGACCACCACGACCTCGTCGCCCGTGCGGACATCCGGGTCGGCGTGGTCAACGCCAACGGCAAACAGGGTGCTGGTCTTCTTGGGCGTGAAGTCCTGGATGAACACCCGATGGGTGCCGTGGGCGGCGACGACTCGGGCGCCCTCCAAGGTGAGGCTGAACAAGCCACGGTCCGGGGTGGTGATGCCAAACTGGCCCGCGTCTCCCGGTCCCAGGAGTTTCTGGAACGGCGCCTTGCCTCGCACCGAACTTCCTTCGCACAGTGCAGCGGCTGCCACCGGGCCAAATTGGTAACTGGCCAGGCCCTGCAAATCCTGGATGCGTCGACGTGACACGTTCCACTTGAAATCGCCCTCGCGGCGGTCCTCGTCACGGATGCGGCGCAACTCGTCGCGCAGCGCCTTGCAAGCCTCCATGCCACTGGGCCGGTGGATTCCTGCTGTGTGGTGGGTGTGCTCCGGCAGCAGGTCCCTCAGGATGCCGTGGGTATGCGTATCCACGTGGCTGACCACGTGCCGGTAGTCGTGCTTGTCCAGCAAGGCCGCCAATTGCTCCCGGATGATGGCCTCCTCGTCCCGGTTCCAGTGGCCCGTCACGGGCACGTCGTACGCGTTGGCCGGGTGAACGCCCTCCAGTTCGCGGGGCACCAGGCCGAGGGGACTGGTCACCATCACCTCATGGCAGCGGTACCGGATACCGGAGTCGTCCAGGGCGCGCTGGAAGTACCGGTGGGTCTTGCTCAGGCGGTACGGCTTGCGTTGACTGCACGGCAGCAACACCAGCACGTCTGCGGACGCCGGCGGCGTGTACAGGTCGCGGACGCGACGACGAAATGCCTCCACATCCGGGCCCCACAGACTTTCATGGGTCATGCAGGGCAGGGGGCCGTCACGGTTGCGCGGCGCCGCAGCTTCCAGGTATGCGTGTTGCTTGTCGAAGCGCCGGAGAATCTCCACCGCCGACGGGTGGGCGTAGACGCGTCGCTCCACCAAGGCCCGCAACTGACCCGTGGAAATCGCGTGCCGAACGCGCAGAAGCTCCCGGTGCGCCGCTTCCAGGTTGTACGCCTGCAACTGCGACTCGTCCCAGGCCTCGCCGTCGCCCAGCAGTTGCCCCGCTTGCTCGGCCGACAAGGGGCCGTCCACGGTTAGCGCCTGCCCGCGCACGGCCGCCAGCAGTAGTGGGCTCGCGTCGAAGAGGTCGACGCCCAAGTAGGCCCACAACGCGTAATCGGCCGGCGTGCC
>JBFJVP010000352.1:0-3568 GCA_041624075.1 Thermoplasmatota archaeon
AGGCTGTCGCGCTCCAACAGGGTCAATTCGATCACCGAGTCCTCGGGGATCACCCATGGACGGGCTGCGAGGCGGAAGGGGGCAATGGGCGCCAGGACGACGCCGCGCACGCGAGGGTGTACGAGGGGGCCGCCGACGCTCATGGCGTACCCGGTTGATCCGGTCGGCGTGGAAACGATGAGTCCGTCGCCGCGAATGGTGTCCATCAGTTCGCCGTCCACGGTGATGCGAAACTGGATCAACTTGGCGATGCGGCTGGTTTGGAGCGTGATCTCGTTGGTGGCATCGGGAAGGTCGCGGTTGCCGAGCCGGGCGGCGAGCTTGTCGCGTTCGTCGACGTGGTAACGGCCCTCGGTAACCAGGTCCAATGCTTCGGTTGCCAGTGCGGGTTCCACTTCGGTCAGGAACCCGATGGCGCCCGCGTTGACGGCGAAGACGGGCTTCTCCGAGTGCTCTTGGACCATCAGGATGGTTCCGTCGCCGCCGACGGTCAGAAACATGTCCACCTCCTTGGCCAACTCCGCAACCGACATGCCCTCGGAGCCTTCGTAGCCCGCCAAGCGGGTTTCCAGGACGACGTCTTGGCCACGGGAAACCAGGTGATCGCGCAGCCGGAGGGCTTCCTTGCGCACGTGGGGAATGCCTGCCTTGCCGACGATTCCCCACTTCATGGCACGACCTCCAGGATGGACTGGTCGTGGACGGCAAGCAGGCCGGTGCGAGCGCCAATTTCGAAGGGAACATCCAGTTGTTCCCGGGTGTCCGGGTGAAGGACAACGCCTCCCGCCTCGCGAACGAAAAGCACGGCGCCGGCAATGTCGAACACCCGCAGCCAGTCGTCCTGCACGCGAAACACATCCATGGCGCCGGTGCCCACCAAGCACAATTCCAGTGCCGAGGAGCCCAGGTCGCGGAAGTGGAATCGCCCGTCGTTTCGGATCTTGCGCAGGTCCATTTCGGAGTAGTCCACGATGAGTCCCACCATCAGGTCGTCCAGGTCCGATGGGCGGGGTGCGACGGGCACGCCGTTGACTTTGGCGCCGCCGCCCCGGCGGGCCGAGTACGATTCCCCGGTCACAAGGCTGCGCACCACCGTCGCTTCTAGGCCGGCGAGGCTGCCCTTGCCAATGGCGATGCTGGTGCAGTGGAAGGGGATGCCCCGCTCGGCGTTGCGGGAACCGTCGAGTGGGTCGACGACGGCGACCAAGTCGCTGCCTTGGTCCACCAGGCCGGCTTCCTCGGACAAAACGGTGATGCCGGCGGACGCCGCAGCCTCCAGAATGGCGACCTCCAGCAAGTGGTCAGCGCGACTGGTGGAGGTCCCGTCGGCACCGATGCCCACGACCTCGTGCAGATCGCGGCGGTGCTGCGCGTCCTGCCAGGCGTCGTAGGCGGCGTTGGCCAAATCGTGGGCGGTCGCAAGGGGGTCCACGGGGTCGGGACCCGGACGAGGGGGTTGAAGGCTTCGACAACGGCGTCAGGGATGGCGGATCCGCTACGCTGCGGTTTTTACACCGACGCCGTGCGCCGGGGTCGAAGAGGTTACGGCAGCGGGCCGGGGCAGAATGGGTTGAACATCGTGCAGGGCCGGCCAGGGATGCAGTCATGCCAGCCGTAGCCGGTGGAGTACCCCATGCAGACGTAGCCGTAACAGGGCGATCCACCAGTGTTGATGACATCCCCGATGACGCAGTATGCGACGGCTTCCGCTTCTTGGGCGGGTACAAGCAGGGCGCCGCCAACCAAGGCGGCAATGGCGAGAAGGGCAAGGGCCTTCATGGCGTGCCCACCAGGGCTTGGCCACGTCAGGCTTTCGCAGCGTTACCGATGCTACGGTGGCGGGCAGCCGTGGTCGTAGCAGGGCGGGCGGTACGGCGGGTAGCAGCTCTGCCAGCCACGGTGGCTGCTGTAACCAATGCAGACCACTCCACCACACGGCTCACCGCCGGTGTTGTGCACTTCCAGGACGCACCAAGCGAAGGCTTCGGCTTCCTCGGCGGGGACAAGCAAAGCACCCGTCGCGAGCGCCGCGACGGCGAGAAGGGTAAGGGCCTTCATGGGGCGGTGACCGCCGGCCTGGTCGTCAATGTTGCGACTGTGCAACCTCAAGCCCGGGTGATGCGGCTCCGAATGGATCGCCAACTGGAGGGCAAACGGGTCGACCGAGGGATGCAACGGTCACCGGCAAGGAACAGCGCAACGGGCAGCCTTGGTCAAGCCAGGCAGTCGGGCGCTTCGCGATCGAGCCAGCTAGGCACAGGGGGCGCGAATTATGGCGGGACGCACCCGTAGTCGAAGCAGTCGTACGGGCGCTGGAGGTAGCAGTCCTGCCAGCCGTAGATGCCATGGTAGCCACCGATGCAGACCACGCCGTCGCAGCGGTCCCAGGAGACGGGCTCCAAGACGTAGGCAACACAGATGGCGCGACCGGAGGCTTCCTCGGCAGGAACAACAAGGGTGGCCGCGGCAGCCAGCCCGACGATGGCAAACAGAGCAATGAGCTTCATGCATCCGTGTCAAATTCAGTCCGCATGTAAGACGCTCGCAGCTGCAACCATTCTGATCCCCTGGGTGTCGGGCAAAGCCCCTATTTATCTTGTTCGTCCTCAACGTACGGGTCCGGTCCAAACAGGGGAGCCGGCGGCCGCAGGCCCAATTGCTTGGCCTCGCGCACCAGCTTGCCCCGGTACCAGAAGAACACCGGCAGGCCAGCCGCCACGACGAGGAGGCCGACGAGGCGGTTCAAGTTCTCCAGGGACAGGGTGGTGGCCTGCTCGTAGATCAGGTACGCCACGAAGGTGAGGCTCGTGAAGATGAACAGCAATGGCACCCAGGGGTAGCCCCACACCTTGTACGGCCTGGGCAGGTCCGGGTGCGTGCGTCGCAGCACCATCAGGCCGGCGGCCGTCAAGGCGTAGAAGAAGAACGAGATGAACACTACGTTGTCCGTGAGTTCGTTGAAGTCAAAGAGCATCAGGAACAGGATGCTCAGCAAGGCCTGGAACAGGATCGCGTAGTGGGGCGTGTGGCGGCGACTGACCTGGCCAAACAGGCGCGGAAACAGCCGATCCTTGCTCATCGCATAGTAGATGCGGGGGCCGCTCAAGGTGATGCCGTTGAGCGCGCCGAAAACGGACACCAGGATCATGACCGCCACCAGGTTCTGGCCGCCCGCCCCGAACAACACCTCCGCCACGTTGGACGCCACGGTCCGATCGTTCTGGAAGCCGGCTTGGGTGCCATCGGCAAAGCCTTCGAAGCCGAGGACGTTCAGGTAGCCGAAGCTGATGAGGATGTACAAGCCCATGATGGCGACTAGGCCAAACAGCATGGCGCGAGGGATGTTGCGGCTGGGGTTTTGCAACTCAGCCCCCACGCGGACCACGTTCGTCCAGCCATCGTAGGCAAACAGGGCAGCAACCATGGCGAGGCCGAAGAAGCCGGCCAGGCTGAAGCCGTCGGCGCTGGGGGTGCCCGCCACGCTGGTTGATTCGAAGAAGCCCACCTTGGGGCTGGCAGGATCGCCCAGGTAGAGCAGTGCCGCGCCTGCCAGCATCACGATCAAGGC
>JBFJVP010000353.1:0-3565 GCA_041624075.1 Thermoplasmatota archaeon
CTTGATGGCGTCCTTGTTGGGATCATCGCTGTCCACCCCGTAACCGAGCTTGCCGGCGTACATCGCCAACAGCGCATCAGCCGCAGCGATCGCATCAGCCGCGGGCGCGCCGTCGGAACCACGAGCGATGTTGAGCTTGGCGGCAATCAGTTGCTGGGCCAGCTTCAGGCTCTCGTCGCCACTGGTGGACCCCTGCAGGATCGCCAGCAGCTCCGTGTGGTTGTACGTCTGGTTGCCCAGCATCAACTCCAACACCGGCCAAGCGCCCGCGTGCTCCTCCCAGAAGTCAGGCTTCTCAGGGCACACCGAGGCGGGCGGATCTGGGTCGTCGGGATCATCCGGCTCCTCACAGTCCTTCGTGAACTTGCCGTTGTTGTAGTAGTCCAACTGCTTGGCAGCATCCTCCATGTCCCCCTTGTTGGGGTCCCCGGAGTCGACGCCGTACGGCAACTTGCCCGCGTACATGGCCAACAAGGCATCCGCGTCGTCGATGGCGTCCTGCGCGGGACCGCTGGGCGCGCCGGCGGCGATGTTGAGCTTGGCCGCAATCAACTGGTACGCCAAACTAATGCTGTGGTCGCCACCCACGGGCGTGCCCAGGATGGCGAGAAGCTCAGCTTGCGTGTAGGTCTCGTTGCCCAGTTGCAGCATCAGCACCGGCCAGTTCTCCTCGTGGTTCTTCCAGTAGCCCTGGCTCTTCGGACAAGCACCCGCGGGCTCGTTGTAGAAGACACACGTGACCGTTTCCCCGTCCTCGACGTTGTACGTCGCCACACGGAGGGCCACATTGCCCAAGCTGTTACCATCGTCACACACAATGTCCACCAGGCGCCAACCGGGCGCAGGTTCCTCTTCCACCTCGTAGGTGCCGGGCTCCACCGCCTCAGCGTGGGTGTCGTTGTGGCCCAGTTCGGCGTCCACGTCACCGGTAAAGGACCACGTCTCTGCGTCCGCACTGGCGTTGGCCACCTTCTTGACGATCAGCACACCCCGTTCCAAGGGAGGCGGACCGCCGCCGTTGTAGAAGGTGCACGTCACGTGCCAACCGGCACGGATCACGTACCCGGCGCGAGCCAGGCTCACGTTGCCCTCCGAGGCAGGGTGGTCACACTCGATGGCCGTCAGGTTCCAGCCGGGCGGCACCTCCTCGAAGACGTGGTACTTGCCGGGCGTAACCCATTCCATCAGGGTTTCATTGTGCCCGATGGCCCCAGTCACGTCGCCGGTGAAGTTGAACGTCTGGTTGGCGCCGGGCGGATCGGTGATCTTGTGAACGATCACCTTGCCCAGTTGCAGGTCGAAGAAGCGGCACCGAATCGTGTCGCCGGGGCCCGCGTGGTAGGTCACCGTCGCGTTGTCGAAGTCGATCGTGGCGCCTTCGGTGCACCGGATCCCGAGCAGCTTCCAACCCTCCGGCACCTGCTCCGTGACGCTGTAGTTGCCGGGGTCCACGTCCCACGTGGCGGCATCGCCGTCGGCCAACTGCGCGGACAAGTCCCCGGTGAAGTTGAAGAGCGTGTCACTGCCACCCGGTCGCGTCTGCTTTTCAAGAATCAGGCGCGCCTGCTGGGTGTTGTAGAACGTACATGTGACAGTCTCGTCGTCCTCCAAGTGGTACGTCGCCGTGGCGTTGCCAACGTCTGCCGTGCTGTTGCCATCATCACACTCGATGCGATCCAGGCGCCAGCCATGGGGCACCACTTCGGTGACATTGTACGCTCCGGCCGTCAGGTTAGTTCGCACAATCGTGCCACCATCCCCGATGTCGCCGCTGGCATCACCCGAGAAGTTGAACTGTTGCGGCGAGCCCGGCGGATCGGTCACCTTGGCCACGATCAGGGTAGAGGTCGCAAGCGGCGGGGGGGGCGGAATCTCGTCGTTGTAGAACGTACAGGTGTGCCGCTCGCCGGCGCGCACATGGAAGTACGCGGTCCCGTTCTCCACATCCGCCCAACTGCGCCGGTGGTCACACTGGATGGCGGTGAGATTCCAACCGTCGGGCACGATTTCACTCACGTCGTAGAGGCCCTGGGGCACGTACGCGGAAAGCGTCTGGTTGTGCCCGATCTGGCCTTCCAGGTCGCCCGTGAAGTTGAACAGCTGGCCCGAGTCATCTGGATCGGCGATTTTGCGAACCACGATTTCGGCGGCTCGCTGGTTGTAGAACGTACATTTGACGTGCTCACCAACCCCGACGACGATGTGGGCCGTGCCGTTGGCAAGATCCACCCAACTGTCACCATCGCTACAAACCACCGAATGCAGCAACCAACCCTCAACCGCCTCCTCCGTTACGGTATAGTTTCCAGGGCTTACAGCCTGGACGAGTTGCTGCCCGTCGGACAGGCTTCCGTTCAGGTCTCCTGTGAAATTGAACGTCTGGCCTGCGTCACGCGGCCGTGTTTGTTTTTCAATAACAATTTGGCCCTCGTCGCCCTGCGCCCCGGCAAACGGAACGTTGAGCGCCAATGCAGCACTTACCATCAACGCGACCCACAGGCCACCTCGTTGTCGTCGACGCAATTCGCCGACCGCTTTGGTCTTGGACAAAATCATGCACCTCCTACCGTGCAGACTGGCCACCGCGTCCCCCCAAGCAGCGACCACCACAACACGCCATTCCCCCGCAGGGGCTCCGGATCGAGGCGCCAGCGGCCCAGCGGAGGCGCATGCCGTGACCCCCCGAACCGGTACCTGCGCCAGGGGGCAACCGCCACTGGTACCATCGGGGGCACGCTGTGCCGCATGCTTCGATCCATGCCCCCTCGGTTCGCTCCGGCGCCGACTTTAACGTTACTCCTTTCACCTTCGTACCTGAGCCGATATTGAGCGGGAGTAAGCAAATCGCAGGCGCATTTTGCTTTGGATTTCCTTTCCCTCTCCTGTCGGAGCGCAAGTTGAGAAGCAAAACGCGGTAATTCCAACTCCGATGCGCATCCCATCAGTCCCTCCAGCGGGCCTTTCCCTTCTCGACAACGTTATTCGCATTTCGTTGGTTTTCCAGCCTGGATTTGGCCAGGTGCCGGGACCAAGGGGTCGTTCGTCGAATCCGTGCTCGGGTTGACGCCCAACCTGGCTTGGCGGGCCAACGCCAGATTTCTGCCGATCGGCGGATGGTGAAGGTCCATGGTGGGACTTCGGTTCCTGACGCGCCGGTACTCAACGCGAAGGGTGGAGCATCGCCCCAGGTCCGGGCAGGCGCCGGAGCAATGAGGCGCAACGGGTGCCAATGCCGACTTGGCCGGGCTGCGGCCTGCGGCAAATTGCTGCAAGCGGATCGAGCCTGCAGGGATGCAAGAGAAATTGAAAACGAGTCAAAAGGGTGGCAGAAAGGAGGAAAAAAGGGACGAGAAGCAAGGCAAAGGAGGGGAACGGGAAGGAAAAGGGGGCAGATGGTAGCAGAGCGGCGGGCCGACTAGTCGACGTCCTGGCAGCCCTCGATCAATTCGCCGTTGTTGTACGCGTCCAAGATGTCCTTGGCGGCGTTCATGGCCGACTTGTCCGGATTGCTGATGTTCGCCTTGCCGATGGGCACCTTCGAGCCGTAATTATCCAACACATCATC